>CAKQEI010000020.1 GCA_934230115.1 uncultured Prevotella sp.
CGTTTAATGAAAAAGCATTCAGTGAAGCAGAAGCTTCTAAAGAGTGGCGCAAATATCCCTTTGATTTTTAATCATAAAGACTTGTCAACATCCTAAAACACTAAGAATATGAGCAAGAATAGAACAGATAATCCAAATATAGCTTCGGGCAGGATAGATTTCCTCGAAAAAGATGAGATTTTCGTCTTTGGCAGTAACCTTGAAGGTAAACATCTTGGTGGTGCAGCTAAAGCGGCTCACATGAAGTTTGGAGCCAAATGGGGTGTCGGTGTGGGATTAACTGGCAAGTCGTATGCCATACCTACCATGCAAGGAGGTGTCAAGACAATAAAACCATACGTTGACCAATTTATAGAATATGCTAAGGAACATCAGGATAAGAAGTTCCTTGTTACTCGTATAGGTTGTGGCATCGCAGGTTTTAAGGATGAAGAGATAGCCCCACTTTTCAAGAAGGCAGCGACCGTCTGTAACATATATCTGCCTAAGGAGTTCTTTAACATAATTGCAGCTCCTTATCTGAAACATTGTTTCTACTATGGCAAAGATATTCCAGAGGATTGCGGTGCTCATGTGGGTCATCAATATGAAGGATATTGGGTTAGATTTCATCTTAATAATGATGATTATCTATTGAATGAAACTCTGTGTTACATAAGAGAAGGACTTGGCGACTTCTGCGCTGATGATGGAGTGCCAATCTCAATGAAGGCTCTTCTTTACAACCGTTTCTGTCATTGGGGATGGTGCGAGACTCCTGACACGTTTCGCAGTTGGTACGAAGCCATCGACTATACCAATGTGACAAGAAAAAGCTCTACTACTCAGAAAAAGTCAGGCAATTTGTATTGTCCTATGCTCATGGGGGCTGTGTTGGGTGACATTGCAGGAAGCATCTATGAGTTTAATCCTCACAAATCAACCGAGGTAGACCTTAAAGATAAAAGGATGGACTATACTGACGATACCATCATGACCATTGCTGTGGCCGACTGGATTCTGAACGACAAGTTGCATACCAAGAAGAGACTTGTAGCTTATATGCAGAAATGGGGACGTAAATATCCTCATCCTATGGGAGCATATGGCAATATGTTCTCACAATGGTTGCGCTCAGACACTCCCAAGCCCTACAACTCATGGGGGAACGGTTCTGCCATGCGTGTATCGGCAGTAGGTTTCGCCTTTGATACACTTGAACAGACCATGAAGATGGCGAAGAAATGTGCCGAAGTGACACACAACCATCCCGAAGGCATCAAGGGAGCACAAGCCGCAGCTGCTGCTGTTTTTATGGCAAGGACAGGTAGCACTAAGGTTGAAATACGTCGCTTTATCAGCGAAACATTCGGCTATGATCTTGACAGAAGTTGCGATGACATACGTCCTACATACGGATTTGATGGCAGTTGTCAAGGCACCGTACCAGAATCCATCATTGCCTTCCTCGATAGCAAGGATTATGAAGATGCACTGCGCCTGTGCATCTCGTTGGGTGGAGATGCAGACACTATGGGAGCCATAACTGGAGCCATAGCAGGTGCTTATTATAACAAGATGCCTTATGCTCTGTACAACTTTGGCATGGAGAAAGTGCCTAAAGACATCCAAAATATAGTTGGACTGTTTAATAGTAAACATGGGCATAGTGTATCGTGTAGATGGCGAAATGCTGAGTTTGATACAGAGGAGCTTATTAGAAAAGTAAAAGCAGGTAAGATATTCATTTAAGATAAGATGGACAAAGATAATATAAAAAGACCAATATTCCGTATAAGCCGACATCGTATGGGCATAGATGGAAATGGGATTACTACGCTCGTTGCCTTCATGGGATGCCCATTGAAGTGTATATTTCTGTAGAACCCCATATCTTCGGCAGAAAGCGTCAGGCCTCTTTTCTTGGCAACATATTGTGAGTCTCGCTCCATGCCACGGAGGGCATCAACGATAGGGAGATGAGTATATCAAAGCAAAATATAATGTGTCCTTCATTGTCACAGAACGTCGCTCATTGGTGTAACGATTCAATCTTCGATAATTCCCGCTTCCATCTTCGCTTTTCCTTATCTTCTCCTAAGAAGTTCTTTCCTTTTACTTTCGTTGTTTCTTCGTTAGTTCTTCGATTGATCTTCGATTGTCGAACGAAGAAACAACGAAGGGAGAACGAAGGGAGAACGAAGGACGAACGAGAACCTATCGAGAATCGAGCGAGAACATATCGAGAACTTATCGATAAGCAAAACCCATAATTTTTCTTGTTTTTTCGTTGTATGTACATTTACCTATCAGTTTCATGAAGGGGTTGTTAGCTTCACCATGTGTTAACTGTTAACGCGTAACTCAATGAAAATTTAAGTGTTGGTTTTAGCGAATGTATAAATAAGTTAAATATAATATATTTATTAACTTGTAGAGTATATTATGAAATGTCTATTTTGTAATATTTTAATAGTATAAAGTATTAATTACTATACAAAAATAGAAATAATTATGCTAATATAATGATTTTATATTCTATATAAGAAATTTATATTCTAATATAGAAGAATAAATGTCCATTATTGAATGATGATAGTCTTAAAAAGAACAACTAATAGTCTAAATAAAACCTTTTAGGTCGTTAGAAATGAAATTTCGTTGAGTTACGTGTTAACAGTTAACACTTTGCCGTAGGGATTACATTCATATCTTTGCGAAGTGGGAATGTGAAGGATTCGTCAGTGATGACAGCAATCGATCATCAGTGACAGCAACAATCGATCAACAGTGATGGCAATAGCAACAAAAAGCCACCAAAAAGGTGGCTTATAAGTAGCTAAAAATCAAGTAGATACAAATTATTCATTTGCCAACACAGAAGTGGGCGAAAATATTCTGAAGAACGTTTGAAGGCGTTATCTTCTCCTCACCAGTAATCTCAGCCAAATGCTCTATCACCATTTTTAGGTCTTCAGCAAGGAGGTCGCCACTGAGTCCGATGTTCATAGAGTCGATGACGCGTTGCAGACATTCATCGGCATGGAGTAGGGCTGAGTAGTGACGCACAGAGGTTATGACGATGTCGCTCTCGGAAATCTGCGGTATATCGGCGGCAGAGACAATTGCTTCCTCAAGCTGGGTGATGTTGGTGCCGAATTTAGCACTTATGTCGACATATGAGGAGTTTTGAATTTTGTATTTTGTATTTTGAATTGTCGGCTTTGCCGATGAGGAATAATTTAATGTTGAGTTGATGAGGTCTTTTTTGTTGCGCACGATAATGAGCTTCTTGCCCGCCACTCGTGTCTTGATGTCCTCAATCTCCGAATCAGACGGCTCTTGGTCTATTAGCCAAAGCACGATTTTCGCCTCCTGCATCTTCTGGTAGGTGCGCTCGATGCCGATGTTCTCCACTATGTCGTCGGTGTGGCGTATTCCTGCGGTATCGATAAAGCGGAACTGGATGCCGCGGATGATGGTGGAATCCTCGATGAAATCGCGTGTGGTGCCATGAACGTCGCTCACGATAGCCTTCTCCTCATGGAGCAAGCGGTTGAGCAGAGTGCTCTTGCCCACGTTGGTGTTGCCCACAATAGCCACAGGGATACCGTTCTTAAGGGCGCTGCCCACCTCGAAAGAATGGGCAAGCGAGCGGATGCGCTGCTGGATGGTGGTGGCAAGCGAGTAGAGCTCGGAGCGGTCGGCAAACTCCAGTTCCTCGTGGTCGGAGAAGTCGAGTTCCAGTTCGAGCAAAGAGGTGAGCTTGAGCAAATGGGCGCGTAGCTCCGACAGCTCGTTACTGAAGTGACCCTTAAGTTGGCTTAGAGCCATGTCGTGGGTAGCTTTGTTGGTGGAACTGATAAGGTCGGCTACCGCCTCGGCTTGCGAAAGGTCCATTTTGCCGTTGAGAAAGGCACGCTGGGTGAACTCGCCCGGTCCGGCTGTCTGACAACCGTTCTGCGTAAGCAACATCATCACCTGCTGAAGCACATAAGAAGAACCGTGGCATGAGATTTCTACCGAGTCCTCGCCTGTGTAGGAGTGTGGCGCACGGAACACGGACACAAGCACCTCGTCGACTATCTCGCCATTGGCATTTACGATATTGCCGAAGGCGAGAGTGTAGGGTTTGCGTTCTGACAATGAACGACAAGAGCCGACAGGACTAAAAATCCTGTCGGCTATGTTTATGGCCTCGGGGCCAGAGACGCGAATAATGCCAATCGCACCACCAGGGGCGGTAGCGATGGCGCAAATGGTATTGTTGTTGAGCATTAAATGAAATTATGTTTATGATTTTAATTCTTAAAACTGTGTATCGGTGCCGGTATGCGTCCGCCACGGTCGACAAACGGCTGGCACGAGAAGGTGTTGACGGGCATAATTGGTGCGTAGCCAAGCAATCCGCCAAAGTCCACCTGGTCGCCCACCTTCTTGCCTATGGCAGGTATGACGCGTACGGCTGTGGTTTTCTGGTTCACCATACCGATGGCTGCCTCGTCGGCTATAATGCCGGCTATGGTTGTGGCAGGAGTGTCGCCTGGAATGGCTATCATGTCGAGACCCACGGAGCATACACAGGTCATGGCCTCAAGCTTCTCAATAGTCAAGGCTCCTGCCTCCACAGCATCAATCATGCCCTGGTCCTCGCTCACGGGAATGAAAGCTCCGCTCAGTCCGCCAACGTAGGACGAGGCCATGATGCCGCCCTTCTTCACCTGGTCGTTGAGCAAAGCGAGGGCTGCTGTGGTGCCTGGAGCTCCAGGGTGCTCAAGGCCTATCTCGCGAAGGATGTCGGCCACAGAGTCGCCAATGGCTGGCGTTGGGGCAAGCGAAAGGTCGATGATGCCGAATGGCACACCGAGTCGGCGAGAAGCCTCCTTAGCCACAAGCTGACCCACACGGGTGATCTTGAAGGCCGTGCGCTTGATAGTCTCACAGAGCACCTCGAAATTCTCACCACGAACGTGTTCAAGGGCATACTTCACAACGCCAGGACCGCTCACACCCACACTAACCACGGCATCTGGCTCACTCACACCGAGGAAGGCACCAGCCATGAAGGGGTTGTCGTCGGGAGCATTGCAGAGCACCACGAGCTTGGCGCAACCTATAGACATACGTTCCTGAGTGGCTTCGGCTGTCTGTCGCACGATGTCGCCCATAAGACGTACGGCATCCATGTTGATGCCCGTCTTGGTAGAACCGATATTCACGGAGCTGCAAATAAGGTCGGTCTCGGCAAGGGCCTTGGGGATGGAGCGTATCATCAGCTCGTCGCTGTGGGTCATTCCTTTCGAAACAATGGCAGAGTAGCCACCGAGGAAGTTCACACCCACGGTCTTGGCGGCACGGTCGAGTGTCTTGGCTAGCTCCACATAGTCGTCGGAAGTTTTGCAGGCGTTGCCGCCTACGAGAGCTATAGGAGTGATGGCTATGCGCTTGTTGACGATGGGCACACCAAACTCCTTGGATATGGCCTCTCCAGTGCTGACAAGGTCCTTTGCAAGGCGTGTTATCTTGTTGTAGATATTCTGGCATAGAGTGGGGAGATGGTCGCTCACGCAGTCCATAAGACTGATGCCCATAGTGATGGTGCGCACATCAAAATTCTCCTGCTCTATCATTTTGTTGGTCTCGATGACCTCGTTGATATTAATCATGTGTCGTGTATTAGTTGATATTTAGATTCTGTGCATTACATCGAATATTTCCTCGCGCTGGCATTTCACCTGCACTCCCACGCTCTCGCCGAGCTTTGTTAGTTCTTCAGCAGCCTGAACGAAGGGTTTCTGCATTTTTGTCATGTCGACAATCATCATCATGTTGAAATACTCCTGCACGATAGTCTGCGAAATGTCGAGGATGTTTACATTGTTGTCTGCAAGATAAGTGCACACTTTAGCAATGATACCCTTGGTGTCCTTGCCTACTACTGTAATGATGGTTCTGTTCATAATTAAAGTTAATTTGATTATATTCCGGAAAAATTTTTATTGGTTGTGTTCTCTGTGTTATGTGTCCCCCTCAGAGTTGCATCTCCAAGTCCACCACGTCGAGCCATCTGCCAAACTTATATCCCACGTTGTGGAAGAGCGAGGCTTGGGTGAAGCCCAAACGTTTGTGGAAGTCGATACTTTCTTGGTTCTCAGCGGTGATGCAAGCCACGAGCACGCGGAAGCCTCTTTGGCGGCAGTGGTCGATGATTGGCTGCATGAGCTTGGCACCTATGCCCTCGTGCTTGGCGTCGGGGGCGAGATAGACGGTGGTCTCAAGGGTGTGGGCGAAGGCGGCTCGCTCCTTCCACAAGTGGACGTAGGCATATCCTGCCACTTTGCCATCACTCTCGTAGACGAGGTAGGGGAAATGGCAGGATATGTCGATGATGCGTTGCCGCATCTGTTCGGTGGTGAGAGGGGTGGTCTCGAACGTCACTGTGGTGTGGCTGATGTAGTGATTGTAAATGTCTACAATGGCGGCAGCGTCGTCGATTTTTACTTCTCTTATCATATTTTGTTTTTACTTGTTCAGTATTTCCTCCTTGATAAATCCGTGGCGGTAGGCGTAGAGAAGTCGCTCAAGTTCCTTGATTTGCTTGCTCAGCTCACGGCCTATATCGGTGTCGGCAACGCGCATACGGTGGGCAGACATTTCCACAATCTGGGTGGTTGATTTGATGTCGGTGCACTTCTGTATGGCGTCGATTGTTGATGTGAACGGCTCATGCTGCACGAGCACGAAGCCACGGCTGTGGTAGACAAGGGTGTAGCCGGCAATGCCCGTCTCCTTATGGTAGGCCTGCGAGAAACCACCGTCGATGACCATCAGCTTGCCGTTGGCCTTGATTGGATTCTCTCCGTTGCAAACGTGCACAGGCACATGGCCGTTTATAATGTGGCGATTCTCGCCCTTCACTTCGAAAGCATCCATGATGTTGTCTACAATCTGCTCGTTGTCGCGCAACTTGAAGTAGTTGCCTTTCTCCTCATTGTGTGTTGCCTTGTCGGCAATGAAGTAGCGTTCGAAGGTTGCCATTTTCGACTTGTCGAAGAGCGGACTGTCTGGACCACACCATAGATAGAGGAAATAGTCGATGGCATAGTCGCGCTCTTCCTTGGTTGTGTCGGCTTGGAATGCCGTGCGTATCATCATACCTATGTTGTAGAGCAATTCCTTGCCTGCAAACTTATAGCCGGGGGCAATCTCCACCTCTTTCAGCGAGCCGTCATCGTTGAGCGGAATGGCGGCATGGAAGAGCAGGTTATTGTTGAATATGGCATACATGCAGCCGTGCTGCAGGAGCAGGCGAATGTGCTTGTGCAATTTCTCCGACACTTGGAACGAGTGGTTGAGCTTGTCCATGAGCTGTTGTTCCTCGGGCGTTAGACGGTCGGGGTGCTTGGGGTCGATGGTGGGGAAGGAGTTGCTCTTGAGTTCGTATTCCTTACCGTCGACAATTATTGTGCCCTTGTCGTAGTCGATGTTGTTGAAGAGCAGTCGACCGTTCATCTTCCATCCGGGATTGCGCTTTATGATGGCCGCCTCCTCCTTAAACTGAAGTATGGTGATGGCTTTGTGCATGAGTGCGGTGAGTCGGCTCGTCTTCTGGTCGATGCGGGCCGAGTCGGCAGAGGCTATCTTGGGCTGGAATTCCTTGCAGGGGTCGTCGCCATAGGTCTCCATAGCAAATGTGGCAAGAGGCACAAGGTTGATGCCGTATCCCTCCTCAAGTGTAGTGAGGTTGGCGTAGCGTAGCGATAGTCGGATGACGTTGCACTGGCAGGCACGGTTGCCAGCCAAGGCTCCCATCCAAAGGATGTCGTGGTTGCCCCACTGAATGTCCCATGAGTGGTATTGCGAGAGGGTGTCGAGAATAATGTGGGCTCCAGGTCCGCGGTCGTAGATGTCGCCAAGGATGTGTAGCTGGTCGATGGATAGTCGCTGGATGACGTTGGAGATGGCTATGATGAAGTCGTCGGCACGTCCGGTGGATATGATAGTGTCGATGATGACGTTGACGTAGTCGGCCTTGTTGGCGTCGTCGGTGCGCTCGTGCAGGAGCTCCTGGATAATGTAGGAGAAGTCCTTAGGCAGAGCTTTGCGCACTTTGGAGCGTGTGTACTTGCTTGAGACGAGTCGGCATACGGACACGAGCTGATGGATGGTGATGTGATACCAGTCGTCGAGATTTTCCTCCGAAGCTTTGATTAGCTCAAGTTTCTGGTCGGGATAGTAGATAAGGGTGCAAAGCTCCTTTTTGTCGGCCTCGCGCAGGGTGTTGCCGTAAAGGTCGTTCACCTTGCGCTGGATGTTACCCGAAGCGTTCTTCAGAACATGCTGGAACGCCTCATACTCGCCGTGTATATCGGCAAGAAAATGCTCGGTGCCTTTTGGCAGATTGAGTATTGCCTGAAGGTTGATAATCTCGGTGCTCGCCTCCGAAATGTTGGGAAACGATTGCGCAAGGAGCTGCAAATACTTTAGGTCTTGCGATGAAGGGATGTTAGTTTTGGCCATATCTGAATTTTGCATTTGGTTATTTTATAATGTATTTCTTCATTTTCTCTACCGTCTTTCCGCTGTCGCTCTCCAAGGGCATGAATCCCTCGGTCAAGGTGGAGCTTTCGGCAAGCAGAGTCATGGTGTAGGCGGCAAAGCGTGTGAGTTTCAGCTGCTCAAGTACATTGCGCATTTCCTTCTCGTTGTAGTCGCTATTGATAAGCAAATGCGACGTCTGGTCGAGATAGACCTGTGGAAGGTTGCACATGATAAACCTCTGCTTGATGTACAAGATGCGCGAGCAAATGTCGCGTATGGTGTGGTCAGTTATGTCTATTTTATCAAGCTTCTTGTTTATTTTCTCTCGCGTAAGGCGGTCGGCAGTATCGATAGTCTCGCGGTAGAGGTCGATGGTTTGGGCTGTCATGGTGGCTGTGTCGGTGGTAGCTGTGTGCGAGGCGTTGCTGATGATGCGCACGTCGGCATACTTGGCTACTTCAATGATTGTAGACCTTTCGAATTTGCCGCACACATGTATTATGGCTCCCGACTTTGCCACTCGGCGAACTGCTGCCGTTGGGGTAATGCTATGGGTGTTGCCTCCCGAGGATTTCTTCAGGCTCAGTATACCATCGAGCGATGTGAAGACGACGGGCACTCCAATGTTACGGTATGCCTCCACACGTTTGGCGAAGGATGAGTTCCATATGCCAAAAATGTGGACGATATCGGGTGATAGGTCCACAATCTCTGCTTCGCCGCAAGCGGGAAGCTCACGTCGAAGCAAGTCGCACATCTCGGCATTGATGTAGTCGGGATGAAGGCGTGATGGTATGATGATGCGTATTCTCATATCTCAGAGTTTATGAGTTGTGAAGTCGTATTGGTCGGCTTTGGAATAGCGTATCTTCGTTGAGAGATTGTGCCATACGATGGCCAATTCGTAGAATGGAGTTTTCCATGCCTTGAGGTCGGCTTCGAACTGTCTATAGTATTTGTTAGCCAACATCGACCTTATTACCAATGTGGCAATGAGGGCTGCTATGGCCACTCCAAGTATTATCCATTTGCCGAAAATCGAAGCTAAAGCTATCATGGTTGCCAGCAGCAGGTAGTTAACATACATCGACGCCATGTCGAAGTTGAACAGACTGCGATGGGCCGACGAACGCTCAAGAAACTTACGCACATGAGCGTAGGATATGTTGCGGGAGTGCCACGTTCGGCTCGAAGGCTCATCCTCACGCACCCATGCGTCCTCGTCGAGAACAACACGTGTGGAGAGCGGACGGGCGTATTTGTTGACAATGAAGTCATACTCGCCGTTCACCAACTGCAAGTTGCCTCGGTAGCCGTCCTGTGCTATGAATTCGGAGCGGCGGAAGGCTATGTTGGTACCTCCTGCACGATAGGCTGTGGAGCGGTGGGCACGTCGCAGGAGATAGCAGGCTGTGCGCAGACGGTCGAAGCGGCAGTAGGGCTTGGTGTCGGCACAGTAGTTGCTATAGCCGATGACTAGGTTGGCTTCACGGTCCATACTGCTGGCCATAGTCTTGAGCCATACGTCCGACTGTGGTCGGCAGGTAGAGTCGACAAGCATTATCCACTCGTTGTGGGCTGCCTTAACGCCAAGTGCCACTGCCAACTTCTGCTTGCTCATGAAGAGCGAGCGGTGGGGAATGTAGGTGGCGTAGAGATGCTTGTTGTGGGCATATTGCTGAAGCACGTTCTCGGTGTGGAAGTCGCCTTTTTCGCCCACCACTATCACCTCGTAGCCTGGAGCGTAGTCCTGGGTGAGGAGCAGTGGCAGGTGGGCGTCGAGTGCCTCGAAGTTGTTGTTGGCAAGAACTATTACCGAGAGCTTTGGCAGCTCGTCTATGGACTCGGCATCTGCTACAGAGAAGTCGTCATCGTCCCTCCTCCTGATGTTTCGGAAAAAGGGGTTGGCAATGATGGATTCTATCGTGAGCAGTACGATAAGAACACATGCTATTATTGATATTGTATCAATTATCATATTTTATTTGAAATCTTCTGAGATAAAGCCTTTGGGCAACGGACGGCAGTTGTAGCCGCTCGCCATTATCTCGCCATAAGCACCAGCTGAACGCAATGCTATCAAGTCGCCACGGTGGCAACGAGGCAGGTCGATGGCCTTGGCAAACACATCACTCGACTCGCAGATGGGGCCAACAACGTCGTATGTTTCCTTAGGCTCGTTGCTGCTGAGATTCTGAATCTTGTGCAGGGCCTGATAGAGGGCAGGACGGATAAGGTCGGTCATGCCAGCGTCGACAATGGCAAACTGCTTGTAGGTACCTTGCTTGACGTAGAGCAGACGAGTTATGAGCGAACCGCATTGTGCCACCACGGCACGTCCAAGCTCGAAGTGCAGCTGCTGACCCTCGCGCAGACGGAGATGAGTGGCGTAGGTCTGGAAGTAGGCCTTGAAGTCGGGCACTGGCTCGCGGTCGGGATTGTCGTAGCTTACGCCTAAGCCACCGCCCACATTGATGCTCTCAATCTTGATATGGTGGCTCTCCAACTGCTGCTGCAACTCGTTAATGCGGTTGCACAAAGCCTTGAAGTCACCCATGTCAAGTATCTGTGAACCAATGTGGAAGTGGAGTCCTACAACCTTGATATTAGGCATCTGTTGTGCTCTCTCTATTACGGTCTCCATGTCCTGCATGGCAATGCCAAACTTGTTCTCGGCAAGACCAGTAGTGATGTTGGCATGGGTATGAGCCCCAACATTGGGGTTGATGCGGAACGCCACACGGGCTGTCTTGCCGCTCTCAATGGCAAGTTGATTGATAATCTCAAGCTCCTCGGTAGACTCCACGTTGAAGCAGGCAATCTCCTTTTCGAGTCCGAGCTTTATCTCCCAGTCGCTCTTGCCAACACCTGCATACACAATGCTCGAAGCGGGAAATCCAGCCTCGATGGCGGCATTTATTTCACCACCGCTCACGCAGTCTGCTCCCAAGCCATACTGGCTGATGATGCGAAGCACCTTAGGATTGGCGTTGGCCTTGACGGCATAGTGCACATGATAGTTGTCATACTTGCCGCTCTCCTTGTTGATGGTCTGGAGAGTCTGTCGCAACAGCTGTGTGTCGTAATAGTAGAACGGCGTTCTTTTATCCTGAAATTTATCTATTGGAAACATACTTGTTGATGTGTGTAATTTATAGCAAAACGTCAAAGGCAGACTGCACATGTCTTGACTTGATTATGATTCAATCAGCCTAAAAACTATATGCAGCCTGTCTTGGCTTGGTGATTATTTAGAACTTAATGTAATGCAATATTACTTATTGTTGAAGAGAACGTCGGAGAGATTCTGCAACGCACGCTTCTTGTCGGCCTCGCGGATGAGGAACGAGATGTTGTAGTTGCTGCCTCCATAGGAAATCATGCGAACTGGAATATTCTTCATTGCGTCGAGCACTATAGTTTCGAAGCCAAGATTATTCCAGTCAAGGTCGCCCACAACACAGACGATACACATGTCGGAATCGACGGTTACAGTGCCATATTTCTTCAGTTCGTCAACAATCTCGTTGAGATGGTTGGTGTTGTCAATGCTCATCGATACGCCCACCTCGCTTGTTGTGATCATGTCGATGGGAGTCTGATAGCACTCGAATATCTCGAACACCTTGCGCAGGAAACCTGTGGCGAAGAGCATTCGCGACGACTTGATCTTGATGGCTGTGATGTTGTCCTTAGCGGCTACTGCCTTAATCTTGCCCTTGAGGAGCACGTTGTCGATGATGGTACCTTCTGCCTGAGGGTCGAGGGTGTTCTTGAGGCGAACGGGGATGCCTGCAAACTTGGCAGGCTGAACGCAGGTGGGGTGGAGAATCTTGGCACCGAAGTAGGCAAGCTCGGCAGCCTCCTCGAAGTTGAGCTGGCGGATGGCATCGGTGTGCTCAACCACGCGCGGGTCGTTGTTGTGCATTCCGTCGATGTCGGTCCAAATCTGAATTTCCTCGGCAGGAAGGGCAGCTCCGATGAGTGATGCTGTAAAATCGCTACCGCCACGCAGGAGGTTGTCCACCTCGCCATAAGCATTACGGCAGATGAATCCTTGTGTGATGTAAATCTGATAGCCCTCGTTGGCCTTCATCACGGCCTGGAGCTTCTCCTTGATATACTGAGAGTCGGGCTCGGCATTTTTGTCGGTGCGCATGAAGTCGAAAGCAGAAAGCAAGCAAACCTTAACGCCCTTTTCGAGCAAATAGTTGGTCACCATATTGGTGCTGATTATTTCGCCCTGGGCAACGATGTTCTTCTCCTCGAAGCTTGTGAAAAGGTCCTTGGTGAACGAGCGCAGATAGGCAAATTCCGAAGCGAGGAATTCCTTTGTCTTCTGCTTGTACTCGTCGGTAGAGTAAAGCTCCTCGACGTGCTGCATATATTTGCGCTCAAGGGCGTTGATGACGTCGTTGGCACCGTCAGAATTCTTCTTGTAGAGATAGTTGGAAATCTCAACAAGTGAATTGGTTGTGCCAGACATGGCTGAAAGAACGACAAACACCTGGTCGCCTGATTCAGACACCATGTTTGCTACTGATTTCATGCGCTCTGGAGAACCAACTGAGGTTCCTCCAAATTTCATTACCTTCATAATTTATCTTGTATTTTTTTGTTATTTACTTAGCTCGTAACTGCTTTTTGCAGTTTAGTTCGTAAAAGAAACGTGTCAGCTCGTTGGACTTGGTTACATCTTGTTGTTTTCGTAATCCTTTGTAACGTCCATGAGGTTACCTTCCTTACATTTGTACACTCTGCCTGGGAACTTGTCGATCATGGGCAGGTTGTGTGTAGAGATGACAACCGAAGTGCCACTGTGGCTTATCTCATAAAACAGGCCCACTATCTTTTCGGCAGTATCGGGGTCGAGGTTGCCTGTAGGCTCGTCGGCTATGATAATCTTGGGATTGTTGAGCAAGGCGCGTGCTATTGCTATTCGCTGCTGCTCTCCGCCCGAAAGCTCGTGGGGCAGACGCTTGCGCTTATCCTGCATTCCTACCGACTCAAGCACCTGCTCAATGCGCTCGTCCATGTCTTTCGACGATTTCCAGCCCGTAGCCTTGAGTACGAACCTAAGGTTCATCTCCACACTTCGGTCGTGAAGAAGCTGAAAATCTTGGAATATGATTCCCATTTGCTTGCGAAGGGCAGGGATGTCCTTACGCTTGATTTTGAGCAAGTTCTTACCAAGGACCTCAGCCTTAACGGCGTCGTCCTTGAAGAAATCAACCTCGCAATAGAGCGATTTAAGCAATGAGGACTTGCCAGACCCCACTTTACCTATGACGTAGACAAACTGGCCCTCGTCAACTTGGAAGTTGATGTCGCGAAGCACATTGTCGTCGGCTTGGTAGATATTAGCCTTTTGATAATCGATAAGCATTTTAGCGTATTTAATGTTTGTGCCAATTTGGATTATGGCGTATTTGAAGTTCTTTTGCTATGTCTTCTATGCGCAAGCCCTTGCTTGTAAGAAGAACAATGAGATGATAGAACATGTCGGAAGCCTCGTAAATAAGGCGTTCGTTGGTTCCGTTGGTTGCCTCGATGACTGCTTCGAGAGCTTCCTCGCCCACTTTCTGAGCCATGCGGTTGAGTCCGTCTTTGAAGAGCGAAGTGGTGTATGAGCCTTCGGGCATCTCCTCATGACGCTTGTTGATGAAGTCCTGCAGCTCGGTGAGGAAGAGTAGGGGATTGGCATCGTTGGTTTCGCCCCAGCATGTGTCGGTGCCAAGATGGCAGGTGGGTCCTGTGGGGTTTACTCTCACGAGCAAGGTATCATTGTCGCAGTCGGACTTTATGCTCACCAAGTTAAGTAAGTTACCCGATGTCTCGCCTTTAGTCCAAAGGCAATTGCGGCTACGGCTCCAGAAGGTAACCTTGCCTGTAGACAAAGTCTTGTCGTAGGCCTCGCGGTTCATGTAGCCCAACATCAGCACGTTCTTTGTCGTATTATCTTGAATAATAGCGGGTACGAGTCCGCCCTGCTTCTCAAAATCTATTTCCATAATAGCTGTGTTTTTATATCCCTAAGTTATTTATATTCTTACTTTTATGCCCTCTGCTGAAAGATAAGCTTTAAGTTCGGGTATTGCTATTTCCCCAAAGTGAAACACGCTTGCAGCCAAAGCTGCATCGGCTTTGCCTTGAGTGAAAGCATCAAGAAAATGCTCTCTCTTTCCTGCTCCTCCGCTTGCAATCACCGGTATGGGTAGCTCGTCGGCAAGCATCGCCAAAGCTTCATTGGCAAAACCTTGCTTCACTCCATCGTGGTTCATGCTTGTGAAGAGGATTTCGCCGGCACCTCGCTGGCTCACTTCCTTTGCCCATTCGAGAAGCTTGAGTGGCGTGCGCTCCCTGCCACCTTTTATATAGCAATACCATTCGCCATCGTCCTCCTTGCGGGCATCTATAGCGCAGACGCAAACCTGCGAGCCGAATGCCGATGAAATTTGGTTGATGAGCGAGGGGGTCTTTATTGCAGCCGAATTGATGCTCACCTTGTCGGCTCCGGCATTAAGCATTCGCTCCACATCCTCGAAGGCGTTTATGCCACCACCCACGGTGAACGGAATGTTGATAACTTGCGCCACTTTGCTCACCATATTTGTGAAAGTCTTGCGTCCGTCGGCACTTGCCGTGATGTCGAGGAAGACAAGTTCATCGGCTCCATTGTCGCTGTACTGTCGGGCAAGTTCCACAGGGTCGCCCGCATTGCGAAGGTTGACGAAGTTGACGCCCTTGACGGTCATTCCGTCCTTCACATCAAGACATGGTATGATTCTCTTAGCTAATCCCATAATTATTAGAACTTTAGCGTTTTCTGTTTTGTTAGAATTTCAGCTCTTTGTGCAGACGCTCAATGTCGATAAGTCCCTCGTAATAGGCTTTGCCAAAAACTACGGCAGGAATGCCTTCGCGGTCGAGGGTAAGTATGTCCTCGGTAGAGGAGACTCCGCCACTTGCTATCAGATGCAGCTGTGGAAAGCGTTGCATAATGTCCTTGTATAGACTGATTGATGGACCTTTCAAGGCTCCGTCCTTCGAGATGTCGGTACACAGAACGTTGGTTATGCCTTTTTCGATGTAGTGGGCCAAGAATTCCATTATGTCGCACTCGGTACAGTCGAGCCAGCCGTTGATGGCAATTTTGCGGTCGCGGACATCGGCTCCGAGGATTATCCTCTCAGCTCCGTAGCGTTCAATCCACGATCCGAAGAGCTGTGGATTGGTGTAGGAAATGCTGCCTATAGTCACCATAGCCGCCCCATTGTCCAAGGCCTTGTCCATGTCGTCCTGGGTTTTAATGCCGCCTCCGAAGTCTACTACAAGATTGGTGTGATGGGATATATGATGCAGAACTTTGTCGTTGACAACGTGCTTGGATTTTGCTCCGTCGAGGTCTACAACATGAAGCCGCTTGAATCCTTTGGCCTCAAACTCCATTGCCACACTTACGGGGTCTGTGTTGTAGACTTTCTTTTGAGCATAGTCGCCCTTGGTTAGCCTTACACACTCGCCTCCGATGATGTCGATAGCAGGTATAAGTTCTATCATATCTTTCTGGTATTTAATGTATTATCACTTTATATTCAAGAAATTCTCAAGTATCTGTTCTCCTACTTTTCCACTCTTTTCGGGATGGAATTGGGTGGCATAGAAGTTATCCTTGTGCAGAGCCGCACTGAATGGTTGCACATAGGCGGCTGTTGCTATGGTATAGTCGCACAGAGGGGCATAATAGCTATGGACGAAATAGGCGAAATCGCCATCCTTCAAACCATTGAACAATGGCGACTTGAGATTGCTGATATTGTTCCAACCCATAGCGGGCACTTTCTCGTCGTGCTGCTTGGGCTCAAATTTCTTTATGTCTACAGGGAATATACCAAGACAATCGGTATTATCCTCGTCTGAATGCCTGCACAAGAGTTGTTGTCCGATGCAGATGCCGAGAACCGGCTGCTTGAGATTGCAAATAACATTGTCAAGCCCATGCTCAAGAAGATATTTCATCGTCGTGCCTGCCGCTCCCTGTCCAGGGAAGATAATCCTGTCGGCACAGAGCAATATCTCGACGTTATCGGTAACTATCGGATTGCATCCTACACGCTTTAGCGCATTTACTACAGAGCAGATGTTGCCGGCATTATACTTCAATATTGCTACTTGCATGGGCTACTTGATATGTATATTGGTTACTAAATGCTGAGTGACTGGCCACATATTGTGGCTTAAACCACCCAAAAGTTCAACTTTCTGTGGCAAAGTTACAAATTTTCTTTCGTAATTATCTTATTTTGTCTTTTTTTAATAACAAAGGCGCAAAATATTGCATATTTACTCAATAAGTATAGCCTTAATGGCTAATTTGTAACCTTTGTCTCGTTGATTTATCCCCTTGCAATTTGATTTCACCCTTGCGATTTAATTTACAGTTGCCAATTGTGTATTTAATTTTTCAACTGTTCAAGCTCGTCTGAGAGCATTGTCCATCGCTCCTCTTCTTCGTCCATGCGCTTCTTTATGGATGTGTACTCGTTGATATATTCCATGTTCGAGGCTCCCTCGGGGGTGCAGAGCAATGAGTCGAGCTCCTTCAAGCGGTTCTCCATTGCCGTTATCTTGTCTTCCGACTCAGCTATGAGTTTCTCTGTTCGCTTGATTTTCTTCTGTTGCTCCTTGTGCTCGGCATAGCTGATTTTTTGTGGAGTGGGCTCGTCCGACTTGGAACTGCTGACTGTAGCGTCTTTCTTTGCACTTCCTCCTCCAAACACTTCGGCTGTGCCAAGCTCGTTGAAACTCTCCACATTGTGGGCACGCAGATAGTCGTAGATTCCACCAAGATGCTCGCGAACCTTTCCGCCACCAAACTCGTAGACCTTCGACACCAATCCATCAAGAAACTCTCGGTCGTGGCTTACAATGATTGCTGTTCCGTCGAAAGCAAGAATTGCTTCCTTCAGCACTTCCTTCGATTGCATGTCGAGGTGGTTGGTGGGCTCGTCGAGGATGAGAAGGTTGACTGGCTCGAGCAGGAGCTTAATCATGGCCAGACGACTGCGCTCGCCACCAGAAAGCACCTTCACCTTCTTGTCGATAGCCTCGCCTCCAAACATGAATGAGCCAAGTATGTTCTTTATTTTCAGTCGAATGTCGCCTTTGGCTACACGGTCGATTGTGTCGAACACGGTGAGCTCGCCATCAAGAAGCTGAGCCTGATTCTGGGCGAAATAGCCAATCTGAACGTTGTGGCCAACCTTAAGATGGCCTGTGTAGGGTATCTCGCCCATAATACATTTCACGAGAGTTGACTTTCCCTCGCCGTTCTTGCCCACGAACGCCACCTTCTCGCCACGCTTTATGGTGAGGTTGACATCAGCAAAGACGGTGTGCTCGCCATAGTCCTTGCGCACGTCCTCGCAGATTATAGGATAGTCGCCAGAACGGAGGCAAGGCGGAAATTTAAGGTGCATAGTAGAGTTGTCAACCTCGTCCACTTCGATTGGCACAATCTTTTCAAGCTGCTTGATGCGACTCTGCACCTGAACAGCCTTCGTTGGTTTGTATCTGAATCGCTCGATAAAGTCTTTGATGTCAGCAATTTCCTTCTGCTGGTTCTCGTAGGCTCGAAGTTGCTGTTCATGACGTTCGGCACGTAACTTTACGTATTCGTCGTACTTAACTTTGTAGTCATTCACCTGTCCGCAGGAAATCTCAATGGTGCGGTTGGTGACATTATTTATAAATGCACGGTCGTGGCTTACGAGCACCACCGCCTTGGCACTCTGCTGAAGGAAACGCTCAAGCCAACCTATACTCTCGATGTCGAGGTGATTGGTAGGCTCGTCGAGCAGGAGTATGTCGGGGTGGCGAAGAAGAATCTTGGCAAGCTCAATACGCATACGCCAACCGCCAGAAAACTCGCTTGTGGGGCGGTCGAAGTCGTCGCGAGTGAACCCCAGACCGGTGAGCGTACGCTCTATCTCAGCCTCGTAGTTGTCGCCACCAAGCATAAGATAACGGTCGTGCTCCTGAGTAAATTTCTCCACAAGCTGGGCGTATTCCTCGCTCTCATAGTCGGTGCGCTCCATGAGCTGACGGTTGAGCTTGTCGATACGCTCCTTCAGCTTTGTGGTGTCGGCAAAAGCCTTACGGGCTTCCTCTTTCACAGTAGTGTTGTCTTGCAGAATCATCACCTGGGGCAGATAGCCAATAGTTGTATCAGTAGGAATGGCTACATTGCCCTCGGTGGGTTTTTGTATTCCACATATAATCTTCAGCATGGTGGATTTGCCCGCACCATTCTTTCCAACGAGAGCAATGCGGTCGCGGTCGTTGACAACAAAGTTGACGTTGCGGAACAATGGCTTAACACCAAATTCTACGGTTAAATTTTCTATTGAAATCATTTATCTTCTAAACAACTAAAAATGAATATCTTATAAGTTTATTTTCAAGTATGGGGTACTATAGCGGACTCTTAAGGTCTATCATCCATTTTTCGTCCACTTTTCTCATTTCCACCTTATATGTTGCTTCGTTGCACATATAGCCCTTCTTGCCAATAGAGTCGCAACGAAGGAAGTTCTTGACAACAATGGTGGCTGTGGCTGAGTCGTCATCATCCGAGACATCGTCAATATCGCAATAGGCAGAGTCGGCTTGGGCATTCAGCACGTCGAGGTCTTCCTGCCGAATGTTTGCCGCACGGTATTCTATCCATTTCTCCGAGCCTTTGGTGCAAAGACTTGCCGCCTGTCGGTAACGGAGATTGAAATAATTCTGAGCGAACTGAAGTGCGCGTTTCTCGGCTGTGTCCTCGTCGTTGCCCGAGCACGAAACCGTTGAAACAAACGCAAGAGTAAGCCCTACCGCCAAAAATGTCTTCTGCAAATATTTTGTATGTATCATTTGTTGCTATGTTTCTTGAAATAAATCAGCTACAAAATTACAGAAAATTCCCTTTAGAAGAAAATAATAAACGTAAATTCTATATGAAGTGTAAAATAATACGTAACTTTGCACTAATTATCACCTCAAAGAGGTAGTACAATCACTTAATTTGTTGAATAGACAGAACAATAATTTAATTCACAAGCAATATGGCAAGACAAAATAACCAGAAGTTTTATACTACACAGGGTGGCGATTATGCCCAGTATCCTGTGAACGATAGCAACAAGGCTCCGCTCCTTGAGTTCTTAATCAATAATGTGAGTGAGAGCCGCAACAAAATCAAGGCCACTTTGCAGGGCCGAGGTATAAAAGTGAACGGCAAAGTAGTAACTCAGTTTGACTTTCAGCTCAATGCTGGCGACAATGTTTCTATCAGCCGCCACAAGAACAACAATCTGTTCAAGAGCCGCTACGTGAAGATAGTCTATGAAGACCGCTGGATTGTAGTGGTCGAGAAGAACATAGGCATTCTCTCGATGGCAGCAGGCCATTCGTCGCTGAACGTGAAGTCGGTGCTCGACGATTATTTCCACAAGTCGCGTCAGAAATGCCGCGCTCATGTGGTTCATCGTCTCGACCGCGACACAAGCGGACTCATGATTTACGCCAAGGATATGGAGACAGAGCAGATTCTTGAGCACAACTGGCATCAGATTGTCTACGACCGACGCTATGTGGCTGTGGTGAGTGGAGAGATGGAGAGCGACGAGGGCACCATAGCCAACTGGCTGAAGGACAACAAGGCTTACGTCACTTATTCTTCGCCAGTGGATAATGGTGGCAAATATGCTGTAACCCATTATCATGTGCTCAACCGCACTACCGACCACTCGCTTGTAGAATACCGTCTTGAGACAGGCCGAAAGAACCAAATCCGTGTCCACTCTGCCGATATGGCACATCCCGTGTGTGGCGACACTAAATATGGCAATGGCGACGACCCTTTGCATCGTCTCTGTCTTCATGCCTATATGCTTTGCTTCACTCACCCCATTACAGGCGAACGCATGGAGTTTGCAACACCAATCCCGACATCCTTCAGAAGCCTGTTTACATAAGGAAAACCAGGGGTGAATACATACAAGAAGGTGAATAAATTCATTTAACGTTTTTAACCTCTCTGTTTTCCTCGGCTCAGTGTCTTAGGCACATTATTTGTTATTTATAAAAATAGAAACAACAATATAATATAATAAGGAGGAAAGAATTATGGCATTTATAGATTACTATAAGATATTAGGTGTCGATCGCAACATTCCGCAAGACCAAGTGAGAGAGGCTTATCGCAAACGTGCTAAGCAATTTCACCCTGACCTTCACCCTAACGACCCAAAAGCCAAGGCTAAGTTCCAGGCTCTGAATGAGGCCTATGACGTCATTTCCGACCCAGATAAGCGTAGCAAGTACGACCAATATGGCGAGAAATGGCGTGAGGCTGACGCTTATGCCAAAGCAGGCGGTGGAGCTGGTGGCAATGACAGCTACTTCTGGAGTAGCGGTGGCGCAAACGCAGGTGGCTCACCATTCGAAGGCTTCGACTTCTCTAACTTCAGTGGCGAGGGTGGCGGTTTCTCAAGCTTCTTCCAGGATTTGTTTGGCGCAAAGGCAGGCGGCAGGGCTCGTGGCTCACGCACACGCAGCACCATGCGCCAAAACTCTGGCGAGATGAACGCGAGTGTGAACATCGACCTCTACACTGCCTTGCTTGGTGGCGAGGTAATAATACAGCTTGGCAACGGACAGAAGATTAAGCTGAAGGTAAAGCCAGAGACTCAGAACGGCACTAAAGTGAGACTGAGGGGAAAGGGCTACGACCGTGGCGACGGAACAATGGGCGACCTTATCATCACCTACAACGTCACTCTGCCAACAAATCTGACAGATAGACAGAAGGAGCTGCTGAAACAGATGAGGGATTCTAAATAAATTATATGAAAAAGGCTGAAAGCGACATTTGATTGTTGCTTTCAGCCTTTTTCATATTTCGAGAATTATCCGCAGCAGAACAGCACTATCAGCTGAGCTGTGAAGATACGCAGGAACATACTCAATGGGTAAACGGTAGAATAGCCAATGGCAGGAGCCTCACGCGAGCAGACTGAGTTGGCGTAGGCCAATGCTGGTGGGTCGGTGCAAGTACCGGCAAGCATACCCATGATAGTGAAGTAGTTGAACTTGAACTTCATTCGTGCAATAACACCTATGATGAGGATAGGAATGATGGTTATCAAGAAACCAGTCATTACATACATCAAGCCGTCGCCCTCTACCACGGTGTCCCAGAAGTGGGCACCTGCCTTGACGCCTACGCTGGCAAGGAAGAGCACAAGGCCTATCTCGCGGAGCATCATGTTGGCAGAATTCGTGGTGTAGGTGTTGAGCTTCATGCGGTGGCCGTATCTGCCGATGAGGATGGCGATGATGAGCGGACCGCCGGCGATACCGAGCTTCAATGGCACAGGCATACCTGGGATAGTGAAAGGAATGCTACCAAAGAGAATACCAACGATTATGCCTATGAAGATGGTGGCGATGTTTGGAGCGTCGAGACGCTTGAGCGAGTTGCCCATAAGGTCGGCAATGCGGTTCACATTGTCGGTGGCACCAACCACAAGGATTTTATCGCCCACCTGGAAGCGGTAGTTGCGCGAAGCAAACAAATCCATGCCCTGACGTGAGACGCGAGTGACTGTTACACCATAAACACTTGAGAAGTGCATCTTGCCAAGCTCCTTGCCGTTCATCGACGGGTTGGTGATGACGATGCGCTTTGAGATAAGTGGCTGTGTGCTTGTGTCTTCCTCCCAAGTCTTGGCAATCTCCGGACCGATGAACGCCTTGATAGCCTCGGCATCGACAGCGGCACAAACTACGAGCACCTCGTCGCCCATCTGGAACACGTCGTTAGAGCTGGGAATGGAAACCTTGCCCTCGTGGAGCAAGCGTGAGAAAACAACGTCGCGGTTCAAGAACTCGTTAATCTGCTTAACAGTACGACCTGCGAGATAGGTGTTGTCCACCTTGAGGTGCATCTGCAAAGGCTTGGTGTGGATGTTCTCGCCTTCCTCTTCGTTGAGCTCTTCTTCCTCCTCCTCAAGCTTGGTGCCTGTGATGAAGCGCACAGCGATTGTAGCTCCGATGATGCCAAGCACTCCGAGCGGATAGGCGCAAGCATAACCAGCGGCAATCTGCGGCACAGCTCCGTTTGAAGCCTTCCACACCGACTCAAGAGCTTCGTTGGCAGCACCAAGACCCGGAGTGTTGGTCACGGCTCCATAGAGCGTGCCCACCATCATTGGCAGGTTTGTCTTGTCGTTGGTGTCGAAGAAGATGTAGTAGCAGGCAAACATCACAACCACATTGAGCAGTACCAATGATGTTGAGAGCAAGTTGAGCGTAACGCCACCCTTCTTGAAGCTCTCGAAAAAGCCGGGACCCACCTGCAGACCAATGCAGAACACGAACAAGATAAGTCCGAAGTCCTGAATAAAACTAAGAATGTTGGTAGGAGCGGTGAAGCCAATGTGGCCAGCCACGATACCAGCAAAGAGCACAAACGTTACTCCGAGCGAAATGCCTCCCACCTTAATCTTGCCCAACAGAATGCCGACGGCAATCACTATTGAGTAGAGTAGGGCGATGTGGGCAATGGACTCGGAATTCGTGAATAAATTGATTATCCAATCCATTGTTGTTTGTTTAAATTAGTATATATTAATAATGTTAGCATTTCGGTAGATATATGATTGGATTTGGCGGGTGTAGCCAGATTTATTAGCTCCGGCTCCCGCCAAGTCCATATATTCTCTCCTAATGAGATTATTTTTCTTAATTAAAAAAGTATTAATAGCTACGGGCGATGATCACGCGCTGAGTAGCAGGCTTGCCTGAAACCATGTCCACACCAGGAGTCTGCTCAAACATGAACGGCACGCAACGGATTGTTGCCTGGGTGTCTTCCTTAATCTTGGCCTCGGTCTCGGCTGTGCCGTCCCAGTGACAAAGGAAGAATCCGCCATCCTTAACGCGCTCCTTGAACTCCTCGTAGTTGTCGCACTCGTAGATGTGGGCGTTGCGAAAGTCGAGAGCCTTCTTGAAAATGTTGTCCTGAATCTCGTCGAGCAAGTTCTCCACGTATGCTGCTATTCCCTCTATTGGACGCGACTCCTTCTCAAGAGTGTCGCGGCGCATCACCTCGATAGTTCCCTCCTCAAGGTCGCGAGCGCCAAGCACAAGGCGTACAGGCACACCCTTAAGCTCGTAGTCGGCAAACTTGAAGCCCGGACGCTTGTTCTCAGCGTCGTCATACTTCACGCTGATGCCCTTAGAGCGGAGCTCGTTGATGATAGGAGTGAGCTTCTCGGTCACGGCATTCAGCTGCTCGGCATTCTTAGTTACAGGGATGATAACCACCTGTATCGGGGCGAGCTTCGGAGGAAGCACGAGTCCGTTGTCGTCGGAGTGGGTCATGATGAGCGCACCGATAAGACGTGTAGAAACGCCCCATGATGTGGCCCAAACATACTCAGGCTTGTTCTCCTTGTTAAGGAAGGTCACGTCGAACGCCTTGGCGAAGTTCTGTCCAAGGAAGTGTGATGTGCCGCTCTGAAGGGCCTTGCCGTCCTGCATCATAGCCTCGATGGTATAGGTGTTCAAAGCACCGGCGAAACGCTCTGTCTCGCTCTTTACACCCTGAACCACAGGCACGGCCATCCATTTCTCAGCGAAGTCGGCATACACGTGGAGCATCTTCTGTGCTTCTGCCTCTGCCTCCTCGCGTGTGGCGTGGGCTGTGTGGCCCTCCTGCCAAAGGAACTCTGATGTGCGGAGGAACGGACGTGTGCGCATCTCCCAACGCATCACGTTGCACCACTGGTTGCACATCAAAGGCAGGTCGCGGTAAGAGTGAATCCAGTTCTTGTAGGTGTTCCAGATAATAGTCTCGGAAGTAGGACGCACGATGAGCTCCTCTTCGAGCTTTGCGGCTGGGTCTACCTCGATGCCGGTCTTGTCGTCGTTCACGCGCAAGCGGTAGTGGGTGACCACGGCACACTCCTTAGCAAAACCCTCTACGTGCTCAGCCTCGCGGCTGAAGAACGACTTGGGGATGAGGAGTGGGAAGTAGGCGTTCTGGGCACCTGTTTCCTTGAACATGAGGTCGAGCTGATGCTGCATCTTCTCCCAAATAGCATAGCCATAGGGCTTGATGACCATACATCCGCGCACAGCAGACTGCTCTGCGAGATCAGCCTTGGCAACGATGTCGTTGTACCACTGGCTGTAGTTTTCTGAGCGTTTAGTCAGATGTTTTAATTCTTTTGCCATTATTACTAAAATTGAATTTATGTTCTTTCTTGTACAAAAATGTGTGTTACATCATTTTTGCACTGCAAAAATACAAAAAAATGTTGTAATATAGCCACTCTACGAAAAAAACCATTAACTTTG
Source organism: uncultured Prevotella sp. (assembly GCA_934230115.1). Lineage (GTDB taxonomy): Bacteria > Bacteroidota > Bacteroidia > Bacteroidales > Bacteroidaceae > Prevotella. Next base: position 24,931 of record CAKQEI010000020.1, read on the forward strand.
CAGATATAAATGCGTCGTGAAACGCAAAAAAGTAGTTTTTAACATAAATAATTACAGAAAAAAGATGAACAAAGTTAAAGGAATGACCTTGGCAATGGGTATGCTCGCCGTTGTCAGTTGCAGCACTAAGCAGGGTACAGGCTCTTTGATTGGTGCAGGTGGTGGTGCGCTTGTTGGTGGTATTATCGGTAAGCTTGCTGGCAATACAGCTGTTGGCGCTGCTATCGGCGGTGCAGTCGGTGCAGGCGCTGGTGCCATTATCGGTCATCATATGGATAAGGTAGCCGAACAAGCTAAGCAGATAGAAAACGCGAAGGTGGAGAAGGTGACCGACTCCAACGGTCTGGAGGCTGTTAAGGTGACTTTCGACTCTGGCATCCTCTTCGCCACAAATAAGGCCGACCTCAACGCCAACTCAAAGTCGGCTCTCGCCAACTTCTCTAAGACATTGCGCGAGAACAACCTTCTCTCGGTTGACATTTATGGCCATACCGACTCTACCGGCAACGATGGCATCAACATCCCTCTCAGCAACAAGCGTGCTCAGAGCGTTGAGTCATACTTGAAGAGCTGCGGCGTTTCTGCCTCTCAGTTCAAGAACGTCTCAGGCAAGGGCAGCTCTGAGCCTGTGGCCGACAACTCTACCGTTGAGGGTCGCAAGCAGAACCGCCGTGTGGAGGTTTACCTCTATGCAAGCCAGGCTATGGTTGATGCTGCCAACGCTGGCACACTCAAGTAAGAGGCTTGCAAAATTTTAACAAGAGCTTTTGATAGTTCAATAAAAAAAAGAATTAAGGTGGAGTGGGGCATATGGAAAATATGGCCTCCCTCTCTGCCTTAATTTTTTGTGTTTTATAATGTGTATGAAATTAGGTATTGTATCCAAGATAGTAAAGTGGGCTTTGGCCTTGTTCTTTAGTTCTACAATCCTTGCGGTTGTGGCTTATAGGTTCGTCCCTGTTTATGTCACTCCGCTCATGGTTATCCGCTGCTTCCAACAGGTGTCCGAAGGCAAGTCGATTAAGATGAAGCACCACTGGGTGTCGCTCGACAACATCTCGCCACATCTGCCCGTGGCTGTCATGGCGAGCGAGGACCAGCGATTCATCCTTCACCACGGTTTCGACTTCGATGCCATCGAGAAGGCGGCACGACGCAACCGTTCGGGCGCAGGCAACAAGTTGGGCGCAAGCACAATATCCCAGCAAACAGCCAAGAACGTGTTCCTATGGCCAGGACGCAGCTGGACACGAAAAGGCTTCGAGGTCTACTTCACGGCACTCATCGAAATTCTTTGGGGCAAACACCGCATCATGGAGGTTTATCTCAATTCCATTGAGATGGGCGAGGGCATCTACGGAGCCGACGCCGTGGCAGAGCAGCACTTCGGCAAGACAGCCAACGAGCTCTCGCGTTCGGAATGTGCACTTATTGCAGCCACTTTGCCAAATCCGCGAAAGTTCGACAGCAGCAACCCCAGTGCCTATATGCGCGCGCGCCGCGGAAAGATTGAGCAGCAGATGAAGTTCATCCCCTCATTCCCACGCGAAGGCGAGGACTACGACCCAAACACTACTTCGGGTGGTGTTTACCACCGCAAAAAATAGCATTGGCACAATTGTACTTGAAAAATAAAACCTCACAAACCCTATACATAAAAGAATCATAAAGTTGTGGACACATTACTCTCTACACTCAACTCCAGCCAAAGGGCTGCAGTGGAATATATCGATGGTGCGGAACTCGTGATTGCTGGAGCCGGCTCAGGCAAGACGCGCGTGCTTACCTACAAGATTGCTTACATGCTTAGCATGGGACTCAAGCCTTGGAGCATCTTAGCGTTGACCTTCACCAACAAAGCTGCCAGAGAGATGAAGGAGCGAATAGGCAGCCTCGTGGGCCCCGATGCCGCCCATTATCTCAATATGGGCACGTTCCACTCGGTCTTCCTGCGCATTCTCAGGGCTGAGTCGGAGGTGATAGGACTGAAACGCAATTTTACAATTTTCGACGATGCCGACACCAAGAGTCTTGTCAACTCCATTGTCAAGGAGCTCAAGCTCGACGACAAATGCTACAAGCCCTCAAGCGTGCTCTCGCGCATCGGAATGGCCAAGAACAACCTTATCACACCCGAGGCTTATGCCGCAGACGGCTCGCTGCTTGAGCGCGACCATCGAAGCAAGATGCCAAAGTTATGCGACATCTACCGCCTCTACGTACAGCGTTGCCGCATTGCTAATGCTGTCGACTTCGACGACATGCTTATGTACACCTATATGCTGTTTCGCAACCATCCTGAGGTTTGCAAGAAATATGCCGACCGTTTCAAGTATATTCTCGTTGACGAGTACCAGGACACCAACTATGCCCAACAATGCATCTTGACATTGCTCACACGCAACCAGAACAATAAGATATGTGTAGTGGGCGACGACGCTCAGAGTATCTATGCCTTCCGTGGAGCCAACATCGACAACATTCTGAACTTCCAGAATATCTACAGCGACGCCAAGCTCTTCAAGCTGGAACAGAACTACCGCAGCACTCAGAACATTGTGAATGCTGCCAACTGCCTTATCAGCCACAACCAGCGCCAAATACAGAAGACTGTCTACAGCGAGAATCCGCAAGGCGACAAGGTGAAGGTGAACGTCACTTACTCCGATCGCGAGGAGGCAAGCGTTGTGTGCAACGAGATAAAACGACTGCACCGACGCGAGGGAGTGGAATATGGCGACTGTGCCATTCTCTACCGCACCAACGCACAGAGCCGACTCTTCGAGGACGAGCTGCGACGCGAGAACATTCCCTACCGCATCTATGGCGGAGTGAGCTTCTATCAGCGCAAGGAGATAAAGGACATAATTGCCTACTTCCGCATGGTGGCCAACCCCGACGACGAGGAGGCCTTGAAGCGAATTATCAACTATCCCAAGCGAGGCATTGGCGCCACATCGGTAGATAAGCTCATTGCGGCTTCGCGACAGTACAACGTCAGCCTGTGGAGAGTGATCGACAATCCCAAGGCTTATGTCGAGGGACTAAGTTCTGCCACTGCCAAGCGCATCGTGGCTTTCCACGACATGATGCAGGTGTATATCGACAGCAGCACAACCACCGATGTCTATATTTTAGGAAAAAGAATAATCGAGGAGACGGGACTTTCGCAGGAAATATTTGCCGACGGTTCCGTAGATGCCAAGGAGCGAAGGGACAATGTGGAGGAATTTATATCCGGATTGCACGACTTTGTCGACTCCAAGCGCGAGGAGGATTATGGCGACGAAGTCTACATCTCCAATTTCCTGCAAGAAGTGGCACTGGTGACCGATGCCGACAAGAACAACAACGACGAGAACTCTGCCAACAGAGTCTCGCTCATGACCATCCACGCCTCAAAGGGTCTTGAGTTCAACACGGTGTTCATCGTCGGAGTGGAGGAGAACATATTCCCCAGTCCGCGCGCCTGCGAGTTTCCACGAGAGTTGGAAGAGGAGCGACGCCTATTTTATGTGGCCATCACACGAGCAGAAAAACATTGCTTCATATCCTGCGCCAAGAGCCGCTATCAGTATGGCAACATGCTGTTTAATGAGCCAAGCCGATTTCTGCGCGAGCTCGACAGGAATGTGGTCGACGTGAACGGAAAACTCACCACGAACAGAGCCGAATACGAAGACAATATGTTCAGCAGTCCTTACAACAGAAGTATGCCCACAACACGCGACCCTCAGCGATTCCGAAAGATTGAGCCTGCGCGTGTTAAGAGCTTCACAAGCAGAAACCCCGAGTACACACAATCTGGCACGCGTTATCCGCAAGCTTCTTCATCTGCTGCCTCTGCGTCGCCAGCATCAGCTTGGCAAGCTTCGCCCTCTGCCCCTCAACGTCTTGCCGTAGGAATGACCATTGAGCATCAGCGTTTTGGAATGGGAAAAGTAGTGAAAGTGGAAGGCTATGGCGAGAACCAAAAAGCAACAGTTGATTTTGAGAATGCTGGAACAAAAACGTTGTTGCTGAAGTTTGCGCGTTATAATATAAAATAATCGCTTTATAACAAATAAATTTAGAGGGTATGGCATTCCTGTCATACCCTCCTACTATTTAATACACTCTAAGTTTATCGCCAACCCTAATGTTATAATCAGGCGACAAACGATTCTTCTTGTAAAGGCTCTTCAGTCGAATGCCATATTTCTGTGCAATGGAATACATGCTCTCACCCGCCTTCACCGTATGCGGACGGTTCTTGAAGTTTCGCTCAGCCTTGTTGCGCTTCTTTTTCAAGTAAATCACGTCGCCATCGTCGAGCGTCTCTCTTTTGTCGCGCTCGTTGTATTTTGCAAGCTTTCGGCCCGAAATGCCCAGCTCCTTGCCTAGCGACTTGAACGTCTCGCCCTTCTTGGCTATCACGTAGTAGTTGTCGTTATAGGCCTTTATCACATATCTTACCCCATCCGGCCCCGGACTCTCCTCCGAGGCGTGCTTGGCTATGAAGCGGTCGTAGGTAGTGGCCCTGTCATATTTGTTAAGACCGTAAAGTTCTATAATCTGCGTCAGCTTCGAGGCATACTGCGGATTGGTGGCATAGCCACATTGCTTCAGTCCGCGTGCCCAACCGCGGTAGTCGGTGCGCTTCAAACTGAAGAGGCGTGCATAGCGCGACTGCGTGGCAAGAAAACGGCTATGGTCCTCGTAACTCTGGCGGGCATTGTCGTAGGCACGGAAGCATTCGCCTGCAGCGTCGTCGTCGTGATAAGTGCGCTTGCCAGTCCATCCGTGGCACTTTATGCCGAAATGGTTGTTGCCCGAACGCGTAAGGTTGCTCCGTCCAGCCGCACTCTCAAACAAGCCTTGCGCAAGCGTGATGCTTGCCGGAATGTTGTAGCGTAGCATTTGCTCGATGGCGAGGTCCTTGTATTGGTCGATGTAAGACTGATAAGCCGAATTCCATTTCATCTGAGCCGAAGCCCCCTGTATGGAAAATAGCAAACAGACAAGAGCAAGCACTACAGAATTGGTTCTTTTATTCATTGTTTGTACGGTTTTTTGTATAGTATTTGCAAAGTTAATGTTTTTAATTAATAAAACATCATACCGTTATTATGTTTTGTGACATTTTTTTGTACCTTTGCATTTGGTAAATGATGTTACATGGCAAACATGCGGCATCTGACCCTACTAATATATGATAAGTATAACAATTATATAATAAATCTAAAAAGAATATGAAAGCATTTGTTTTTCCTGGACAGGGATCACAGTTCGTAGGTATGGGCAAGGACCTTTACGATACTAACGAAAAGGCTAAGGAACTTTTCGACAAGGCTAACGAAATCCTCGGTTTCAGCATCACCGACATCATGTTTGCAGGAACCGACGAGGAGCTCAAGCAGACAAAGGTAACTCAGCCTGCCGTCTTCCTCCACAGCGTTATCTCGGCCATTTGTCTTGGCGAGGAGTTCGCCCCTGCTATGGTAGCAGGCCACTCGCTTGGTGAGTTCTCTGCTCTCGTTGCAGCTGGCGCGCTCAGCTTCGAGGATGGCTTGAAGCTCGTCTACGCACGTGCTATGGCTATGCAGAAGGCTTGCGAGGCTGCTCCTGGCACAATGGCTGCCGTAATTGGCCTGCCCGACGAGAAGATTGAGGAAATATGCAAGGAGTCGAGCACCGACGGCAACATCGTGGTTGCTGCCAACTACAACTGCCCGGGTCAGCTCGTAATCAGCGGCAATATCGACGCCATCAACGCTGCCTGCGAGAAGCTCAAGGCTGCCGGCGCTAAGCGCGCACTTCCGCTCAAGGTGGGTGGTGCCTTCCACTCTCCGTTGATGCAGCCTGCCAAGGAAGAGCTTGAGGAGGCTATCAAGGCTACAACTGTCTCAGCTCCAAAGTGTCCCGTTTATCAGAACGTCGACGGAATGCCTCACACCAATCCCGAGGAAATCAAGGCCAACCTTATCGCTCAGCTCACAAGCAGTGTGCACTGGACTACAAGCGTGCAAAACATGATTAAGGACGGTGCCGACGACTTCACAGAATGTGGTCCTGGCAAAGCCCTTCAGGGTATGATTGGTCGCATCGACAAGAATGTCAGTGCTCACGGCATACTGTAATAAATAGTCATGGCTAAACAGAAGATTATTATATATCAGGTCTTTACACGACTTTTCGGCAACCGTACCAACGCTTGCAAGCAGAACGGAACGATTGCCGAAAACGGTTGTGGAAAGATGAGCTTCTTCTCTGAAGACATTCTCAAGCAAATTAAGGACAAAGGCTACACTCACATCTGGTATACGGGTGTGATACGTCATGGCTCTGCCACCGACTATTCGGCTCACGGCATTCCACGCCAGCATCCTGCCATCGTCAAGGGTAAGGCAGGCTCGCCCTACGCCATAACCGACTACTACGACATCGACCCCGACATAGCCGACAATGTGGACAACCGCATGGCTGAATTTGAGCGACTCGTGACTGACAGCCACCGCGCCGGACTCAAGGTGATTATGGACTTTGTGCCAAATCATGTGGCGAGACAGTATAAGTCGGTTGCCAAACCCAATGGCGTTGTTGACCTGGGCGAGGACGACGACCCCACAAAGGCTTTCGACGCTAACAACAATTTCTACTATTGTGTGGGCAACGAATTCAACCCGTCGTTCGACCTCTATGCCGGCGAAAAAGAACCTTACCACGAGAATCCTGCCAAGGCCACTGGCAACGACCATTTCGACGCATGGCCAAGCCGTAACGACTGGTATGAGACGGTGAAGCTGAACTATGGCGTGGACTACTGCAACCCTGGCGGCAAGTCGGAACATTTCGACCCTGTGCCCGACACATGGCAGAAAATGCTCGACATACTGCTCTATTGGTCGGCTAAGGGTGTCGACGGATTCCGCTGCGACATGGCAGAGATGGTGACAACAGCCTTCTGGACATGGGCCATAGCCAAAGTGAAGGCGGCTCACCCTGCCATGATTTTCGTGGCAGAGGTATACAATCCCTGGGAATACAAACATTATGTTGACGCTGGTTTCGACTACCTATATGATAAGGTGGGAATGTACGACACCATGCGCTCCGTAATTTGCGGCAACTGCCCCACATCGCAGATTACAACAGCATGGCAGTGGGTGGACACCATCAACGACCACATGCTCTACTTCCTTGAGAACCACGACGAGCAGCGCATTGCAAGCGACTTTTTTGCAGGCGACGGCTTCAGAGCTTATCCCGCGCTTGCCGTAAACGTGCTCATGCGCTCCAACCCTTTCATGGTTTACGCCGGACAGGAATATGGCGAGCGTGGCATGGACGAGGAGGGATTCAGCGGCAGAGACGGACGCACCACCATCTTCGACTATTGGACGGTTCCTACGCTTCACCGTGCCTTCGTCACCAATTCGCTGACGGCTGACGAGAAGAACCTTGCGCGACGCTACGACCGCATCCTTCAGATTGCCAACACCGAGAAATCGGTGGGCGAGGGCGAGTTCTTCGACCTCATGTACGTCAACGAACACCTGGCTCAGAAGCAGTATGCATTCCTGCGCAAGACTGAAGGCGAAATGCTGCTTGTAGTGGCCAACTTCGCAGCCGAGAAGGTGGCTTGCAAGGTGAACATTCCCGAACATGCCTTCGACTTCCTCAAGATTCCACACGCGGAGCTTGCGGCTGTCGACCTCATCACAGGCGACAAGCTGAAGGCTGACTTGAAGAAAGGCTCAATGGTGAATGTGGAGGTGGAAGCAACCAATTGCAGAATACTTAAATTCAACCTGCCTATGGATACTGAAATCGTGTTCAACGAGCACAACAAGGAAGAGTTTCCTCCTGCTCACACAGCCGAGCACTTGCTCAACCAGACGATGATTCGCCTCTTCGGATGCGGACGTTCGGTGAACGCCCACATTGAGCGCAAGAAGAGTAAGATGACATTCATCCTCGACCACAAGCCCTCGCGCAAGGAGGAGAAGGCCATCGAGGACCGCATGAACGAGCTTATTGCCGACGACATGCCAGTGAGATACGAGGTTGTCGACCGCGACAATCTGCCCCCTGGAGTGTCAGCCGACCGTCTGCCCGAGGATGCCTCCAACAAGGTGCGCCTTGTCTGCATTGGCGACTACGACGTGTGCCCCTGCATTGGCAAGCACGTGAGGTCGACATCGCAGATAGGCAAGTTTGTGATGCTTGGAACCAACTGGGACGAGATGAAGCATGCATTCCGCGTGCGCTTCAAGATTGTGTAAAAACTGAGCTTCGCAAGGCTCAAAAAGTATAAGAAAACAACGATTTGTTTAATTAAATATTAATTTATCATGACAGAAAACAGACAAACACTCAACCGCAACTTGGCACAGATGCTCAAGGGCGGCGTTATTATGGACGTTACTACTCCTGAACAGGCAAAGATTGCTGAAGAGGCTGGTGCTTGCGCCGTTATGGCACTTGAGCGCATTCCTGCTGACATCCGCGCAGCTGGCGGCGTTTCACGTATGAGCGACCCAAAGATGATCAAGGGCATCCAGGAAGCCGTTTCCATCCCAGTAATGGCTAAGTGCCGTATTGGTCATTTCGCAGAGGCACAGATTCTCCAGGCTATTGAAATCGACTATATCGACGAGAGCGAGGTTTTGTCACCCGCTGATGATGTTTACCATATCGACAAAAATAAGTTTGACGTGCCTTTCGTTTGTGGCGCAAGAAATCTTGGCGAGGCTCTCCGCCGCATTGCCGAGGGTGCTACTATGATTCGCACAAAGGGCGAGCCGGGCACTGGCGACATCGTGCAGGCTGTGCGCCACATGCGTATGATGCAGAGCGAGATCCGTCGTCTCGTTTCTATGTCTGAGGATGAGCTCTACGAGGCTGCAAAGCAGCTTCAGGTGCCTTACGACCTCGTGAAGTATGTTCACGAGAATGGCAAGTTGCCTGTAGTGAATTTCGCTGCCGGTGGTGTGGCTACTCCTGCCGACGCTGCTCTCATGATGCAGCTTGGCGC
>CAKQEI010000021.1 GCA_934230115.1 uncultured Prevotella sp.
TGGAGTGGGAGTCTTCTGTTTCTGATGATTGTAGCTGTGCAAATGGCGTAAGTCTTAACAAATGAATCCTTCGGGATTCGTTCGGGATTTGTTCGGGATTCGTTCGGAATGCTTTCGGAATTTGTTCGGGATTCGTTCGGGATCCGTTCGGGATTTGTTCGGGATTCGTTGTGTATGCTTTTGGCTTAATTTGGGTTATGCTTTCTTGATTTTTAGTGTAATTATGCAAAAGGCGGAATGAAATTCAAGATTCAAATATCCTCTTCCTGATTCTTTCAAATTCCTTAAATTTCCCATAAATGCAAGACCAGCAGTTTGTTTGTTAAATTGTAGTTTATTATCCCTATAAAAAAACGTTTTATAGCCTTTTATCCTTTCTAAATCATTAATTAAACATAAAATTAATGTATTTTCGCTACTCCTTACAATTAGTATAAGTAACTTTGTGCGTAAAAAATAGAAAGCATAGAAAAATAACAATAATAATTCTTACAACAAAATGCAGAAAAAGAATCTATTTATCTTGTCAGCAGCATCGGTACTGCTGATGTCATCATGCTCAAAGCTCGGTGCTTTGTCTGCCGACAACTTCAATGTAATTCCTGATCCTCTGGAGTCACAGGCTGGTCAGGTGCCTGCTACTATCAACGGCACTTTCCCTGAGAAGTACATGAAGAAGAAGGCTGTTGTAACTGTAGTTCCTGAGTTGCGTTATGCTGACGGCCAGGTGGCTAAGGGTCAGAGCGCAACATTCCAGGGTGAAAAAGTGATGGGCAACGACCAGACAATTGCTTACAAGGCAGGCGGTCGCTACTCAATGAAGACTTCTTTCACTTATGTTCCCGAGATGCAGAAGAGCGAGCTCTACCTCACCTTCGACGCACGCATCGGCAAGAAGTCTTACAATGTTCCTGCTGTTAAGGTGGCTAACGGTGTAGTTGCTACTTCTGAGCTCTACAAGCGCACACTCGTTTCTGAGAACGGCGTAATCGCTCCTGATGGCTACCAGCGCATCAACGAGCAGAAGCAGGAAGCTGCTATCAAGTTCCTCATCAACCAGGCTAACATCCGCAAGAGCGAGCTGAAGAACAACTCTGTTAAGGAGTTTGTTAAGATGCTCAAGAAGATCAATGCCGACCGCGAGGGTCTCAACCTCAAGAACGTAGAAATCCAGGCATACGCTTCACCAGATGGTGGTGTTAAGCTCAACGACAAGCTCGCCGGCAACCGTCAGAACGTGTCGGAGAAGTATGTTAAGGGCACTCTCAAGAAGCAGAAGATGAACGCCGACATCGACGCTCACTATACAGCACAGGACTGGGACGGCTTCCAGCAGCTCGTTTCAGCAAGCAACATCCAGGACAAGGACGTTATCCTCCGCGTGCTCTCTATGTATAAGGACCCGCAGGAGCGCGAGCAGCAGATTCGCAACATGTCTGCAGGCTTCCGCGAGCTTGCCGACGGCATCCTTCCTGAGCTCCGCCGCTCACGCCTCATCATCAACTACGAGACAATCGGACGTTCTGACGAGCAGATTGAGCAGCAGTACAAGGAGGATCCTTCTAAGCTCAGCACCGACGAGCTCCTCTACCTCTCTAACCTCGGCAGCAAGTCATCTGCTGAGCAGGAGGCTATCTTCAAGACAGCAGCAGCTCAGAACAGCAACGACTACCGTGCTTACAACAACCTCGCTGCCCTCGCTTTGGCTAAGGGCGACAAGGCTACAGCTCAGCAGTACGCTCAGAAGGCAGCTTCTGTTTCAAACGAGACTCCTGAGGCTCAGGCCAACCTTGGCTTGATTGCCCTCATCAACGGCAACGTGCAGGAGGCAGAGCGCGCCATCTCTAAGTCGGCTAACTCTGAGAACGTGAAGGCTGCCCTCGGCGCCCTCAACATTGCCAAGGGCAACTACGCTCAGGCTGAGAAGGACTTCGAGAACGTGAACAGCAACACAGCTGCTCTCGCCCAGCTCCTCAACAAGAACTACGACGCTGCTGCCAAGACTCTCAACAACGTGAAGAACCAGAACGCTATGACCGACTATCTGCGCGCTATCGTTGCAGCTCGTCGTGGCAACAAGCTCGAGGCTGCTTCTTACCTCAACGAGGCTTTGAAGAAGGACTCTTCACTCAAGCAGTATGCTGACAACGACCTTGAGCTCAGCTTGCTGAAGTAAATTCAAGGTTGATTGGAATATCAGTTGACAGATAGTTGATATCTAAAAAGAAAATATCAGTTGACAGATAGATAATGGACAATGGACAATTGTGGTTGGCTCCGTTGCTAATGAATAATTCGCAATGGCAAAGTCACAATTGTTCATTGTCCTTTTTTTTATTCCTGTCGGTATTTGTCAGGTCTTTGAATCGTTTGTTTCTTAAACACCATATTACGTATGAAACAATTATTTTCCTTGCTCGCCATAGCCCTCCTTCTTCTCTCGTGTGGCACGGACAGCCGCCACTTCAGTATCGACGGTCGTCTGCTCAACCTCAACCAGGGCGAGTTCTATGTCTATTCGCCCGATGGTACTGTACCTCACGGCATGGACACCATAAAGGTGCAGGCAGGACGTTTCTCTTATACCGTGGAGTGCGACCGCCCCATGACCCTGATGATAGTGTTTCCAAACTTCACCGAGCAGCCTGTCTTTGCCCAGCCGGGCAAGAGTGTCGACATAAAAGGCGACGCTTCGCATCTGAAGGAGATGACGGTAAAGGGCACCAAGGACAATGCCCTCATGAATTCGTTCCGCGAGCAGATACTTTCGGCTTCGCCTGCCGAGGCGAGGAAATATGCCGTGAGCATGGTCGAGGACAATCCGGGAAGTCATGTGGCTCCCTATCTTGTGCGCCGCTATCTTGTGGCTACCGACAAGCCCGACTATGCCACCGCCAGGCGTCTGCTTAAGCAGATAGTGGCTAAGCAGCCAGAGAATGTCTATGCCCAGCGTTTGCTCGCTTCGTGCGAGGGCAAGCAGAGTTTGAGCGTGGGCTCGTCGTTGCCTTCCTTTTCGGCTTACGACATCAACGGCAAGGCTGTGTCCAACGCCTCGCTCCTTGCCAAGCCAACCACCGTGGTTGTGGCATGGGCATCATGGAACTACAGTTCCACGGCTATGCTTCGCTCACTCTGCCAGAAGGCAAAGAATTCGAATGGTACAATGGCTGTCGTGGGCATTTGTCTCGACCCAAGCAAGCAGTCGTGCCGACGCACCTTGAAGCAGTATGATGCCGAAGACGCGACTACGATATGCGATGGAAAGATGGTTGATGGCGATGTCTACAACAAGCTTGGAATGTCGAACTTGCCCGACAATGTTGTAATAAAGAATGGCAAAATCTCGGCAAGACATTTGTCGCAGAACGAGATAAATGATAAGATTGGGAATTAGGCGACTTATTTCTTTATAATGTTTTTCTACTATGGGGTTGGGTGAATTACGCTCAACCCCATAGTAGCTGCCGCTAAGTCTTTAGCTTAGCAGTAGTTTACTTCACGATAACAGTCCAGTCTGCTTTTCTTTCGGCAGCCGGTTTGGGCTCACGCGAAGGGTATCCGAGCGAGAGTGCGCCAATGCCTATGAGTCCCTCCTTAAGTCCAATTTCCTTCATGATGTTCTTGCCCTCCTCGGTCTGGAACATCTGATATTCGCGATTGATCCAGCATGTGGCGAGTCCTAAGGCATGGGCGGCAAGCATCATGTTCTCCAATACGCATGAGCCGTCCTGGAAAGCGTTGGCATTGTCCTCAGAGGCAAACACGAGGAGATAGGTGGGCGCGTCGTAGTAGGGATTGCTGTCTACGCCCATCACCTCGGCATTCATCTTGGCAAGACGGGCTTTAAGCTCCGGGTTCTGCACAGCTACAATTACTGGGTCCTGCTTGCCGTGGCCGGTAGGAGCGTAGGTGCCAGCCTCGAGCACAGCGTTGAGTTCCTCGTCGCTAATCTGTTCAGCCTTGTAGTGGCGGCATGAGCGACGAGTCTTGATAAGGTCTAATAATGCGTTGTTCATATTCTTGAATGTATTAATACGTTTTGAAATAATTATCTGTTCTTGTATCTCAACTCTTTTTTATTCTCAAACAAAAGTCTTCGCCTATTTCCACATCCTCTCTACCTATGTAGCCTTCTATCGCTCCATTGTCAACGAGTTGGCGAGGTGAACCCTCTCTGATACCGTCTTCTTGCATAAGCCAAAGTCGGTCGGCAGTCTGCAGGGCAGTCTCAAGGTCGTGTGTTGAGAGGAGAATCGTCTTGCCTTCTTCGTGGGCAAGTCGGCTTAGCAGCAACATCAGTTCCACTTTGCCGGGGAAGTCGAGAAAAGCCGTAGGCTCGTCAAGCAGAATCACGGGCGTGTCCTGTGCGAGCGACTTTGCAATCATCGCCTTCTGGCATTCTCCGTCGCTCAGGCTGCACAGTCGTCTGTGTTTCATGTGTTCTATGCCCACCATGCGCAAGGCCCTGTCGGCAGCCAGGCGGTCGTTGTCGCTCAGTTGTCCCCAGAATCCCGTGTAGGGTGCGCGTCCCAATTGCACAAGCTCGCTCACAGTCATGTTCTCGGCGTCAGGTCGGTGTGTGAGCACAATGCTTAGCCTTCGTGCCAATTCCTCGCGCGAGAAGTCGCTGATGTCTTTGTCGCCAAGCGTCATCTTGCCTTCAAGTGATTGCTGCAGTTGGGCTATGCTTCTAAGGAGCGTCGACTTGCCTGCTCCGTTGCGCCCTATGATGCACGTCAGAGTAGAGGCGGGAGCCGTGGCACAGAGCCCTTCAGCCACTTTGCGCGAGCTGTGGCGACGTGTGGGGTAGCCTATGGCTACATTGCGAAGGGACAAATTGTTTGACATAATCATATGTGTGCAAAATTAGTAATTATTTGGTAAAAAGTAGTACCTTTGTCTTTATAAAATGAACGAAATGTTTTCAACGATAATTCTTTAAATACAATGAACAACCCAATACTTCAACTCCAGCAGCAACGGCTGTTGCTTGAGATAGAATACAACCACGAGAAGGAGGAGTTTCGCCGCCAGACCGAGACTATGGGCGTTGAGCGCAAAGTGCGACGAGGCGACGCATGGTTTCCCGTACATATAGGACGCAACTACTACAACTCGCTCAATCAGATGGTGGTGGAGGTAGAGCGTAAGCCGGGCTCCGACATAGAGCACAACTTTGAGCCTGGTCGTCCCGTGTGTTTCTTCACTATGAAGCGCGACTCCAAGACGGGCAAGGACAATATACATTATCTCTCGTTCACAGCCACCGTCAGCTTCGCCGAGCAAGACCGCATGGTGGTGGCTCTGCCCGATTCTGGCAGGATAGTAGACCTTCAGCGTGAGGACGCGATGGGCATCCAGCTCTTCTTCGACGAGACGAGCTATCGCCTTATGTTCGATGCTCTCGACCGTGTGCTGCGTGCCAAGAGCGGACGTCTTGCTGCCCTTCGCGACATCTTCTACACCAAGGCTCCTGCCTCTAAGTTCTCATTTGAGCCTATGCGCTTTCCGTGGCTTAATCCGTCGCAGGAGCGTGCCGTTAACGAGGTGCTATGGGCTAAGGACGTGGCTGTGGTGCATGGACCTCCCGGAACGGGCAAGACCACAACTCTCGTTGAGGCTATTTATGAGACTCTTCGCCGCGAGAGTCAGGTGATGGTGTGCGCCCAGAGCAATATGGCTGTCGACTGGATCTCGGAGAAGCTTGTGGATAGGGGAGTGGCTGTGCTTCGCATAGGCAACCCTACGAGAGTGAACGACAAGATACTCTCCTTCACCTACGAGCGCCGCTTTGAGGCCCATCCCGACTATCCCCAACTGTGGAGCATACGCAAGGCAATACGCGAGTTGCGCTCGCAGAAGAAGCGTCCCGACTCATGGCATCAGAAGATGGATCGCCTGAAGAGCCGCGCCACCGAACTTGAGCTTCGCATTCGCCAGTCGCTCTTTGGCGAGGCTCGCGTGATAGCCTGCACGCTCACGGGAGCAGCCAACCGGGTGCTTGAGGGCGAGAAATATTCCACCTTGTTTATTGATGAGGCTGCTCAGGCTCTTGAGGCTGCCTGCTGGATAGCCATACGCAAGGCAGGACGAGTGATATTTGCTGGCGACCATTGTCAGCTTCCGCCTACTGTGAAGAGTATTGCCGCTCTGAAGGGTGGGCTCGGCAAGACTCTCATGGAGCGCATAGTGGAGCAGAAACCGGAGGTGGTGACTCTGCTTAAAGTGCAATACCGCATGAACGAGCAGATAATGCGTTTCTCGAGCGACTACTTCTATAATGGCGAGGTGGAGACAGCTCCCGGGATAACCCACCGCAGCATTCTCGACTACGACCTGCCCATGATGTGGATAGACACCGAGGATGTGGACGGAAAGGAAGAATTCATCGGCGAGAGTTGCGGACGCATCAACCGTGCCGAAGCCGAACTTACGCTCTCCACATTGCAGGAATACTTCGATAAAATCGGCAAAAATCGCATATTGGAGGAGTCAATCGACGTTGGCATCATCTCGCCTTACCGTGCCCAAGTGCAGCTTCTGCGCAAGATGATACGCCAGAAAGAGTTCTTCCGTCCCTACCGTCGCCTGATAAGCGTTAATACGGTAGACGGGTTCCAAGGTCAGGAGCGCGACATTATTCTTATCTCGCTTGTTCGCTCGAACGACGGCGGTGAAATCGGCTTTTTGCGCGATTTGCGACGTATGAACGTGGCAATAACACGTGCCCGCATGAAACTCATAATTCTTGGAAATGCGGCAACGATGACTTCGCATCCGTTCTACCGCAAACTGTATGAGTTTATTCAAAAAATGACGGATTCATCGGAGTATTATCCTTCTAAAAAGGAAAGAAATGTGTAAAAGTAGTCTACAGCTTTAGTTATTCACCGAAAGCACTCCTAAAGGTCCTGTGCAAGTGGCTCTGTATTTTATAAGTTTCTTGCCATTAGCACACAGTCCGTTGTTGTTGAGGTCGTATTCTCTTTTACATTTGGCGCATGAGGCAATGCCGTTGGATGCAATGGCGAGTTTATAGTTAGCCATATTGGTTTCGGCATAGCAGTTGGGGCATTGCGAGTCGTAGCAGTAGAGTGTGGCAGGATAGCTCAGGTTGCCATAGCCCACGATGATGCCCGTCTTGGGCAGTATGCCGAGAATACGTGTGGGGCGCAGGTCGTCGGCAGTTGCTTTCTGCTTGGTCTTCATGTTTTGGTTGCTTTCGAAATAGAAGAACAGACTGCTGCCTTCATTGCCCTCATAGATGCGGCAGAACACGCCAGGCGACATCGGGTTGAGCGCACTCTGTAAAGTTGCGTCTTGATGGATGGAGTTGTCGTAGAAGAAACGGGCGTGAATGGACGAGAAGTCGAAGGAGTCCTTGGAGCATGACGACGCCAATAGGATGAGGAGTGAAAGGAAAGCAAATGTTATATAGTTGTATTTCATAAGAAACAAAAAATTATATTGTAGCGTGTAATGGAAGTATAAATTTATACGTCCATTACACGACTTAAGAACTACGCGCTTTTGTTTATTCCATCAGCAATTTGCGTTCCGCCTCGTCCACTCTCTCAAAGTGGAACTCCGCCAATGTCTGGTCCATCAGTTCTGCGATTCGGTCGTTGCACAGATTGCCCATAGAGCCTTCGTGAGTGTGGTGAATGTTGTGGTCGGCATGGAAGGTGCCGTTCTCAATCTCCATGCCCACCTGCTTGTAGGCATCGCGGAATGGAGTGCCCGAAGCAGCAAGGCGGTTCACCTCTTCTACAGAGAACATCGGGTCGTACATCGGGTTGTCGAGAATATGCTCGTTCACCTCAATGCGCTCGATGATGTAGGCAGCCATGGCGAGGCAGTCCTTCAGTTCGGCAAAGGCAGGCAGGAACACCTCCTTGATAATCTGAAGGTCGCGGAAATAGCCAGTAGGCAGATTGTTCATGATGAGCTGAATCTGTGTTGGCAGACTCTGCAACTTGTTGGCCTTAGCGCGTATCAGCTCAAATACGTCGGGGTTTTTCTTGTGTGGCATGATAGAGGAGCCTGTGGTGCATTCCTTTGGCAGTTTCACAAAGGCAAAGTTCTGGCTGTTGAACATGCAGGCGTCGAAAGCCAACTTAGCCACGGTGCCAGCCACAGAGGCAAGTGCAAACGCCACATTGCGCTCCATCTTGCCGCGTCCCATCTGAGCGTAAACCACATTATAGTCCATCGAGTCGAAACCAAGCAGTCGGGTTGTCATTTCGCGGTTCAAGGGGAACGACGAACCGTAGCCGGCAGCCGAGCCAAGCGGGTTGCGGTTGGTCATGCGGTAGGCAGCAAGCAGGAAGAGCATGTCGTCGGCAAGCGACTCTGCATGAGCGCCAAACCACAGGCCGAAGGAACTCGGCATGGCTATCTGCAAATGTGTGTAGCCAGGCATGAGCACAGCCTTATATTGCTCGCTCTTCTTCTGTAGCTCGCGGAATAGAGCATCGGTAGCCTCAACCACCTCGCGCAGTTCATGGCGTGTGAAAAGCTTAAGGTCGACAAGCACCTGGTCGTTTCTTGAGCGTCCGGAGTGAATCTTCTTGCCCATGTCGCCCAGTCGGCGTGTGAGCATCAGTTCCACTTGTGAGTGAACATCCTCCACGCCCTCTTCGATGGTGAAAGTGCCTTGCTCGCACTCAGCGTAGATGTTCTTCAGTTCAGCCAAGAGCTGTCGCAGCTCGTCTTTCTGCATGAGCCCTATCGACTCCAGCATAGTGATGTGTGCCATGGAGCCAAGCACATCGTACTTGGCGAGATAAATGTCGAGTTCACGGTCGCGTCCCACTGTGAAACGCTCAATCTCCTCGTTTACGGAGAAATTCTTTTCCCAAAGTTTGCTTGCCATAGTTTAAAATTTAAAAACGGAGTGATTTTGTAGACAAGGAGCCAAGAAGTAGGAAGTAAAGAAGTTCTTGCAAGCAAGCGGCAAGAACTTCTTTACTTCCTACTCCTTAACTTCTTATTATTAGTTATACTGAATCATTTGCAATACGTCGGCAATCTTCTCAATGCCCTCGCTGAGTGGTTTCTTCACCATCTGCTTGATAAACGGGTTGAGGTCGGCCTTGATTGTGAGCTTCATCTTGCACGAAGTGGTGGTCACGGGCAGCAGCTGGATCCAGAAGTTGAAAGGCACCGGGCTCTGCTCGGTTTCAAACTTAATGCACTTAGGTTCCTCTCGGTCTACTACCTTCAAGCGAATAGTTCCCACTGGCGGCACGTTCACCGTGAGCGAGTCCTGGTCGAACTGCAAGTCCTTGATGGCCTCAGCCTGCTTGCGTGCCTCCTCGGGCATGTTGTCCTTCATCAGCTCGTAGCGTTCCTTGAGAGTCTTAAGGTTGCTAAGGTCGCTCAGTTTGTCGTACACGTTCTGTTGAGGATATGGAATCTGTCGTATTGAACTTTCGAATGTACTCATTTCTTATTCTCTTCGCTGTATAAAGATTTATTTCTTCCAGTTAGCCGGGTCCTTGCGCCATTCAGCGAGCACCTCAAGGTCTTCCTTCTTTATGTAGCCAGTCTCGGCGGCAATAGCTGTGGTGTGCTCATAGTCGGAGAGGGTCACGAGGCGCACGTTGGCAGCCTTGAAAGCCTCCTCAGCCACAGGGAATCCATAGGTGTAGCTTGCCACCATGCCCACAACCTCGTAGCCAGCCTTGCGCAGAGCGTCGACAGCCTTGAGCGAAGAGCCGCCGGTAGAGATAAGGTCCTCTACAACCACAACCTTTGCTCCCTCGGGAATGGTGCCCTCAATCTGGTTGCCCATGCCATGATCCTTCGGCTTCGGACGCACGTAGCAGTAGGGGAGAAGCAGCTCGTCGGCAACAAGAGCTCCCTGTGCGATAGCTCCAGTAGCAACACCAGCCACGGCATTTGCCTCGGGGAATTCCTCGTGGATGAGGTGTACCAACTCCTGCTTAACGAAAGAGCGCAGCTCGGGATAAGCCAAAGTCTTGCGGTTGTCGGTATAGATAGGCGATTTCCAGCCCGAAGCCCATGTGAAAGGGTCGTTTGGCTGAAGCTTGATAGCCTTTACTTCAAGAAGTTTTGATGCAAAAATCTTTTTCAGTGTACTCATAGTTATAATTGTTTTAAAATGTTTGTATTCTATAACAATGCAAATGTAGGCAAAAAAAGCGAGATAGCCCACATTTTGGACAATAATTAAGATTTGTAGCAGTTCTTTATTATGGCTCATCTGATATTTTGAATGAAGTAAACTGGTTCTATAATCCTATAGTATTATATACGTTGAACGGCTTCGAAATTAAAAATCTGTTAAATGAATTGTTTGTTACATGGAATATTTGTACTTTTGCAGTTACTAAAACAAAGAACAATCATACCGTCTAAATCCTAAAACAATTCAGATGCTGCAACAGCAAAAGTGTGAAATCTACAATATTCTTTGCATAAAAACACCCTAAAGATACAAAAAACAAGCCCCCTAAACGTACAAAAAGAAACAATCTTATAATAATTATCAATAGCAATGAAATCTAACATCAATCAAATCGTTGAGAAGATGATGGGCAAGCGAAGCGTAGCTGCGTTGTCGCTCGTCGCTTCCATGTCGATGGTTGGCTATGCAGCAGACAAGGCTCCAGCCTCGCCTGTCGGTTCGGCAAACCGTCTGACGGAAAGTTTGGCACAGGATGCCAATGGTGTAGTGAAAGGTACTGTTGTCGACAAGCAGGGCGAACCGCTTATCGGCGTGAGCGTGAAGGTGGTGGGCACTAAGGAAGTGACCGTTACCGACATAGATGGTAACTTTACTATCAAGGCACGTCCTGGACAGGAGCTCGAACTCTCCTACATGGGTTATGCTCCGCTCAAGGCCAAGGCCAAAGTGGGACAGATGGACCTCACGATGCAGGAAGACACTCAGGTGCTCTCGGACGTGGTTGTGACAGCCCTTGGCATCAAGCGTTCGGAGAAGGCTTTGTCGTACAATGTGCAGAAGATGGGTGGCGAGAACCTTAACGAGGTTAAGAACGCCAACTTCATGAACTCACTCTCGGGCAAGGTGGCAGGTGTCAACATCAATGCCTCTTCAGCCGGTATGGGTGGTGCCACACGTGTAGTGATGCGTGGTCCGAAGTCTATCTCGCAGAGCAACCAGGCCCTTTACGTAATCGATGGTGTGCCTATCAACAACCGCAACAACGGTTCTGAGTCAAGCTCTATCTATGCCAGTCAGCCTGGCGGTGAGGGCATCTCCGACATCAACCCCGAGGATATTGAGTCAATATCTGTGCTCTCTGGTCCTGCTGCTGCCGCCCTTTATGGTTCGGCTGCCGCCCAGGGTGTGATCATGATTACCACAAAGAAGGGCAAGGAAGGCCGCGTGAACGTAGCCATTTCCCACAGCTCTCAGTTCTCTCGTCCGTTTGTTCATCCTGAGTTCCAGAATAGCTATCTCAACCGTCCTGGCGAAGTTAAGTCATGGGGCGAGAAGGCAGAGTCGGCTTATGGCTCTTATGACCCAATGGACTTCTTCAACACAGGTTCGAACATACAGAACAACGTGGCTATCACAGCCGGTTCTGACAAGAACCAGACATACTTGTCGCTCGGCTCAACCAATGCCGACGGTATCATCACCAACAACTCTTACGACCGCTATAATGTGACCTTCCGCAACTCCACATCGATGCTCGACGACAAGCTCACACTCGACTTCTCGTTCAACTATATCAAGGAGCGCGACAAGAACCTTATGGCACAGGGACAGTACTTCAACCCGCTGCCCGCCCTTTACCTCTTCCCGCGTGGCGAGAGCTTTGACGCTGTGCGCACATTCGAGATATGGAACGCCTCTCGCGGCATCTACGAGCAGAACTGGAACTTTGGCAACGCTCTGCAGATGCAGAATCCCTATTGGATTGCAAAGCGCATGAACCGCACCAACGACCGCACACGCTACATGCTCAGCGGCTCTATCAAATACAAGATAACCGACTGGCTCGACGTGACCGGACGCTTGCGTTGGGACGACACACGCTCTAAGGCCGAGGACAAGCGCTATGCTTCCACCATCGACCTCTTCGCCCATTCCAAGTATGGATTCTATGCCTACAACAATGCTGCCGACCGCAACCTCTACGGCGACATCATGGCTAACGTGAACAAGACCATGGGCGACTACTCTGTAGGTGCCAACGTTGGTGTGTCGCTTTCGCGCACTCACTACTCACAGCACGGCTATCAGGGCGGACTCAAGGCTCCTTCAAATGTGTTTACTCCTAATGCCATCGACTACGGCCAGGTGACCAACGACAACCGTCCTATCTATGCTGAAAACCGCCATAGCATCAATTCTGCTTTTGCCAACGTGGAGCTTGGATGGCGTTCGATGCTTTATCTCACACTCACAGGACGTAACGATTGGGATTCGGCACTTGCCGGCACCACACACGAGTCGTTCTTCTATCCTTCTGTAGGTATGTCGGCTGTCATCTCGCAGATGGCTAAGATGCCGGAGTGGATCAACTACCTCAAGGTGCGCGGCTCATGGGCATCGGTAGGTTCGGCTATCTCTCCCAACATCTCGTCAGGAGCACGCTACGAGTACAACCCGGCTTCAGGCACATACAAGACCGTGACATATAAGTTCCCGAAGACATTCTATCCTGAGCGCACCAACTCATGGGAGGCAGGTCTTACAGCACGCTTCTTCAACAATGCACTCACATTAGACGTCACTCTCTATCAGTCGAACACAAAGAAGCAGACCTTCCTGCGCTCTATAACAGCAGGCGAGGGCTACGACCGCGAGTATATACAGACAGGTAATGTGCGCAACCAGGGTATCGAGCTTTCATTGGGCTACAACAAGACCTGGGGCGACTTCACATGGAATCCTACCTTCACCTTCTCTGCCAACCGCAACAAGATTATCACTCTCTTCGACGACGTGGCTGAGAGCGACAACTATCTGAAGCAGGGCGGTCTCAATGGTTGCGACATCATCCTTAAGGAAGGTGGCACCATGGGCGACGTCTATATGTCAACCGACTTTGCACGCGACGCAGAGGGCAACATCCTTATCGACAACGGCAAGGTGAAGCAGGTGAACCTCGACAACCCTCAGTATCGTGGCAGCGTGTTGCCTAAGGCCAACCTTGGTTTCAGCAACGAGTTCTCATGGAAGGGATTTAACCTCGGATTCCTCATCACAGCACGTCTGGGCGGTATCTGCATGTCGCAGACACAGGCCATCCTCGACAACTATGGTGTGTCGAAGGCATCGGCTGTAGCTCGCGACAATGGCGGCATTCCAGTAAACACGGGTAAGATATCAGCCGAAAACTACTACTCGGTAGTGGGTGGCGACAACCCTATCTGGTCTGAGTACATCTATTCTGCCACCAACGTGCGCTTGCAGGAGGCACACATCAGCTACACTCTGCCACGCTCTATCGTGGGCAAGATGGGTGTGACACTCGGCCTTACAGCAAGCAACCTCTTCATGATTTACAACAAGGCTCCGTTCGATCCTGAGTCAACAGCCTCTACAGGCACCTACTATCAGGGCTTCGACTACTTCATGCAGCCAAGTCTGCGCTCGTTGGGCTTCAGCGTGAAGGTGAACTTCTAAGTTGTAATCCGTAATTTAATATATATATAATGTATAATTAATTTATACTGTAGAAATGAAAACTAACTTATCACATATATCAGGCATGTTCCTTCTTGGAGCGGCATGTCTGCTTGGTGCCGGATCGCTCACTTCATGCACCGACGGTTTCGATAGCGCAAACCGTCCTGGCAACAAGATCGACGGCGAGGAAATCAACCGCGACAACTATGCTGTCGGCGCATTCCTCATACAGCTCCAGAATGAGGCTTATCCTGAGCAGGAGAACACCTACCAGATGAACCAGGACCTTATCGGCAACTATCTCGGACGTTTCATGACCTATGCCAACAACGGTTTCGCAGGCAAGAACTTCGCTTTGTTCAATGCCCCGAATGGTTGGGTGCGTTATCCGTTTGCTGATAGCACACCAAAGGTGGTTTCGGCATTCAAGGAGGTGGAGCGTATCTCTGGCGGTGAGGGCATTAACTACGCATGGGCCCTTATCCTGCGTGCGCAGAGTTTCCAGCGTCTTACCGACATGTACGGTCCGTTCCCTATCGGAGCTGAGGAGGATGCCAACGCCTACAGCTCTCAGGAGACAGTATACCACTCGCTCATAGCCGACCTCAACAAGGCCATCAGCATTCTCAAGCCTCTTGTGGCAGCCGACCCGAAGCTCACAGTCAACGAGGAGACCGACCACGTGTATGGCGGCAAGTTTGCCAACTGGCTCAAGTATGCCAACTCTCTAAAGCTGCGCATGGCTGTGCGTATGCGCTATGCCGACCCTGCATTTGCCAAGCAATGTGCTGAGGAGGCTGTGGCCGACGGAGTGATCACCGACAACAGCGAGAACCTTTGCATCACCTATACTCCCAACGGACAGTACAAGACTTCGGTGGAGTGGGGCGACTCGCGTGCATGTGCCGACATAGAGACCTTTATGAACGGCTACAAGGACCCGCGCATCACAGCTTATTTCAAGCCTTCTGCCACAAAGGGCGACCGCGAGATTATCGGATGTCTTGCTGGTGCCAACATTGGCAATAAGAATACTGCCGACGCTATCTATTCGGCTGCCAACGTGTCGAGCAACACTCGCGGCGTGTGGATGTCGGCTTCTGAGGTGACCTTCCTCCGTGCAGAGGGCGCTCTTGCAGGCTGGAACGGAATGGGTGGCACAGTAGGCGAACTCTACAACAAGGCTGTTGAACTCTCGTTTGAGCAGTGGGGTGTGAGTGGAGCCGACAAGTATCTTGCCGACGACACTTCAAAGCAGGCCGACTATGTTGATGCCGATGGTGGCTATGGCAAGTCGATGTCGCATGTGTCGGACATCACCATCAAGTGGGACGACAATGCTACAGCCGAGCAGAAGCTCGAGCGTCTTATGACACAGAAGTGGATTGCTCTCTTCCCCGACGGTCAGGAGGCTTGGAGCGAGATACGCCGCACTGGTTATCCTAAGGTGTTCCCTACGGCACAGTCAAACGGCTCTTCGCTCTATGTGCCCAACCGCATACCGTTCGACAACGAGGAGATTGTGAACAATGCAACCAACTACACCAAGGCTGTGCAGTTGCTCGGCGGTGCCGACAACTACGAGACCAAGATGTGGTGGCAGAAAAAGAAGTAAACCTAACTTTCTTTCTATTTAAAAACATTAGAAGACAATGAAAAAGATATTCATGTATATGTTTGCCTTCGTCGCAGCCATCTCGTCAATGACATCGTGCGACGACTGGACAGACACAGAGATAAAGAATCCTGCCGACCTGACCCACTCCAACAAGACAGAGGCTTACTATCAGCAGTTGCGCGAATACAAGAAGACCGACCATCAGGTGGCTTTCGGATGGTTTGGCAACTGGACTGGCACGGGACTCTCGCTCGAGAACTCGCTCGCAGGATTACCCGACTCAGTAGACTTCGTGTCTATCTGGGGCAACTGGCGCAACCTCTCGATAGAGCAGAAGGCCGACTTGCAGTTTGTGCAGCAGGTTAAGGGCACACGCGCCCTTATGTGTTTCATCGTGCAGAGTGTAGGCGACCAGCTCACACCAGAGGGCACAGATGCCGCTACATTCTGGGGCACAGGCGACGAGGCAATAGCCAAGTATGCCAACGCCATTTGCGACTCTATCGACAAGTATGGCTACGATGGTTTCGACTGGGACTATGAGCCTAATTATGGTCATCGTGGTGACATCTCTGGTGTTCCCGCCGCCGAGAAGGTGTTTGCCGAGACAATGGCAAAGCGCATTGGTCCTAAGTCGGGCACCAACAAGCTCTTCGTCATCGACGGTGAGCCACAGAGTGTGAACAAGGAGCTTGGCCCATGCTTCAACTACTTCATCGTGCAGGCCTACAGCTGCTGGGGAGCTGGCGATCTTGACAGCCGTCTTAGTTCAACCATCAGCAACTTCGACGGTGTGCTCTCTGCCGAGGAAGTGGCTAAGAAGTATATCGTGACCGAGAACTTCGAGAACTTTGCCAAGGCAGGTGGCGTAAAGTTCACCGACCGTCGTGGCAACACCATGCAGAGTCTTGAGGGTATGGCACGCTGGACACCTATGGTCGACGGCAAGTATGTCGATAAGGCAGGATGTGGCACCTACCACATGGAGTATGAGTACAACGTGTCTGGCTTCGGCACCACATATCCTTATCTGCGCAAGGCCATACAGATTCAGAATCCTTCAGTAAAATAAATGTTACTTAAGCAAATAAAGCAATGAAAACAAATATATCAAAACTGTTGCTCGCCGGCACAGCGGCTCTGTCGTTGATGTTCATGTCGTGCAACGATGCCGAATACGACGTGCTTGAGAATCAGGCTTACATAGCCCAGACCAACACCAACGGCAATACTTCTAAGAAAATCACCGTGGGCAACGATGATGTGCAGACAGAACTTAGTGTGCGCTTGTCGTCGCCAACTACAGCCAACCGTACCTTTGAGGTGGCTGCCGACGAGTCGGTGCTGGCTGCATACAACGCTGCCAACACCACCAACTATGAGTTGCTTCCTGCATCGCAGTACACAATGTCGTCGACAGAGGCTACCGTTGAGGCTGGCACATCAGCCTCGCAGCCTATAGAAATCAACATCAAGCCCCTCTCTCAGGAGCTGAAGGAGAGTGGCAAGAAGTTTGCCATCGCCCTCAAGCTCAAGAGCAAGGACGCAGGACAGGGTGTGTTGCAGTCGGGCAGCACCATTGTGTATGTGCTCGACCAGGTGGTTTATCAGGCTGTGCCTACAATCAACTCGCGCAACAATGTACACATGACCATGCGTCAGGACTATGAATTGACAGAGTGGACAGTAGAGTTCAACATCAACATCGACAAGCTTGGCACAGCTGTGGGCGAGCTTAACAACCAGACTATCTTTGGTGCTTGGGGTCCCGACGGCAAGGATGGTGAGATTTACATCCGCTTTGGCGACGCTCCTATCGAGGGCAACCGCTTGCAGATAAAGACTCAGGGCACACAGATGAACTCGAACATGCTGTTCAACGCCAACACCTGGTATCACCTGGCATTCGTTTGCACCGGCACAAAGCTCTATATGTATGTGAATGGTGTGCTCGACAACTCAATGGACCTCGCCGGTAAGATAGTGAACCTTGGCTCTAAGAAGATACAGCTCGGCAATATGGACTATCTCAAGGCTAACGTGAAGTACTCAGAGTTGCGTTTCTGGACCAAGGCACGCTCTCAGGCTGAGGTGGCCAACAATATGTATGTCATCGATCCTAAGTCGAATGGCCTTGAGGCCTACTGGAAGATGAACGAGGGCGAGGGCAACATCTTCAACGATGCCACAGGCCATGGCAACAAGGCTGAGGCTGCCGGCACAACAGAATGGACTCCCAATGTGCGTATCGACGGCAAATAACAAAAACCTAAAAAAACGAAGAAAATGAAATTATTTATAAAGAACATAACATTGCCCGCCATTTCGGCTATGCTTATTGCTGCAACGCCACTCTTCACGGCATGTAGCGACGACATGGAGGTGGGCGACACTCTTCACCCCACAGAGGCAGAGAACTATGAGGCTAAGCTCCTCGTGTCGGGCATGGCCGACGGCACAGAGAAAATGAAGTCTACCATCGTAATAACTCCGAGCGACGCTGTCGCTCCGGAGGACGTGATGGAGTTTTATGTGCGTGTGTCGCAGCCCGTCGACCGCGACGTAAAGGCTACTGTGGCTTTCGATGCCGACAAGAGCAACAGCAAGATTGGCTCCGAAGCATTTGCCTTGGAGAATGCCGAGGTAACTATTCCTAAGGGACAGAAGCAGTCGACCGAGCCTGTGCGCGTGAAGCTGCAGAAGACCGAGAGCATGAAGGCTCTGAAGAATGGCGAGACATCCGAGGCTGTGTTCAGCGTGTCGTCTACCGACCTGCCTGTGAGCGCGAGAAATTCTATAGCATGGGAGCTCAAGGGCGAGTTCAACAATGTCAAGTCGGAAGGCTCGCTCGAAGGCAAGACAGCGTTTGATGGCAGCCTGCTCTTCTGCTACTCGTTTGGAGCTGGCGACTATATTGGCGAAATGACCAATGGCGACTTCACCGACTACGACTACAACAGCGATTGGGGTGGCGACGCATGGATAGTAGGTTTCAACGACGACGAGGCTCAGAACATCTCGTCTGTGGCTATCTATCCATACAACTATACTGATTATGGCTATGGCTTTAGTGTTCAGAGCTATACCGTATACACCAGCAACGACTGGGATACATGGACCAAGCAGGGCACAGCTTCTACATCCGAAATGCCTACCGACATCGACCAGCCTCTCGTGGCAGAGTTCTACTCGCCAGTTAAGGCCAAGTATGTGAAGATTGTTGTCAACGACAACTTCTATGGCGGCTACTGGAGCTATTTCGCAAGCGAAATCCAGCTCTTCAAGTAGACGACATTTTCCAATAAATAATAAATACTTATAGCGTGGTGTCCGTGAGGATGTCACGCTTTTTTATTTGCAATATTTTGCCGTTCGGAATATTATCGCTAACTTAGCGTCACGAATCCAAAAACATCACTCTTATGGCACTTAAGTTATATCCTATAGGAATGCAGACCTTCTCGGAGATACGCGAGAAGGACATGCTGTATGTCGACAAAACGGAGTATGTGTACCGTATGTCGCATGGCAGCGGCAAGTTCTTTTTCCTAAGCCGGCCGCGACGATTTGGCAAGTCGCTTCTGCTCTCTACTATGAAGAGTTATTTTGAGGGTCGCAAGGAACTTTTTCATGGACTTGCAATGGAGCGGTTGGAGACCGAATGGATGGAATATCCAGTGCTCCACTTCAGCATGGCAGGAGGAAAGCACATGGACAAGGATACTTTGGAACAGTTTATTGGCAACCGCCTTGAAGACGAGGAACTTCGTTTTGGGATTACCGAACATTCGGAACATAACAATATCCGCCTTATGAATCTCGTCAAGACAGCCTATGAGAAGACGGGCAAACCCGTTGTAGTGCTTATCGACGAGTATGACGCTCCTTTGCTCGATGTTGTTCATGAGGACGAGCAATTGCCAGCGCTTCGCTATGTCATGCGCAATTTCTTCAGTCCGCTGAAGGATTGCGATCCTTATCTGCGTTTTGTTTTCCTTACAGGCATCACTAAGTTCTCGCAGCTAAGCATATTCAGCGAGCTGAACAACATCATAAACATAAGTATGGACACCCGTTACGACGGGATATGCGGCATCACAAAAGACGAGTTGCTCAACTGTATGTCGGAGGATATTGACAACCTTGCCGAGCGTTTGCATCTCACACGTGAGCAGACTATAGAGAGTCTCACACAACAATACGACGGCTATCATTTCACATGGCCTTCTTCCGACGTATTTAATCCTTACAGCTTGCTTTGTTGTTTCGACGGTGGACGTTTGGGGTCTTACTGGTTTGGCTCGGGCACTCCCACTTATCTGATTGAGATGATGCGCAAGTTTAAGCTAAAGCCGGCTAAAATAGAAAACATGAGAGCTGACTCTGCCTCCTTCGATGCCCCAACAGAACGCATGACGTCAATAGTGCCGTTGCTATATCAGAGTGGATACCTCACTATCAAGGACTATGACAAGGAAATCGACATCTACACTCTCGATATACCCAATAATGAGATTAGAGTGGGGCTTTACAACAGTTTGCTTTCCAATTATCTTGGAGAAGAAGCTGTGGAGGGTAGAGTGGTGATTGCCGAAATGTCCCGTGGCATAAACAGTGGTGATATAGAAGGAGCATTGGAGTTGTTGCAGACTTTCCTTGAGACTGTGCCTTATTGTGACAACACAGCATACGAGGGACATTATCAGCAGCTGATGTATGTGATATTCTCGTTGCTTACACCGTACCGCATAACTGTGGAGCAGCGCACATCACGTGGACGTACTGACATTACTTTGGAGACCGAACGCTATGTGTATATAATGGAACTGAAGTTCAGCAAGTCGGCTGATGAGGCTCTGACTCAGATAGACGAAAGGAAATATGCCAATGCTTTTGCATTAAGCGGAAAAGAAGTAGTGAAGGTTGGCATAAACTTCGATGTGGCAGGTGAACATAATATTGTAGAGTGGAAGGTTTCGTAATAAATGTTTTGAACAGTTGCTTAATATATAATGAATAGAATTTTACATTCTTTAGATGTCTCAATACAGCCGCCCCTCCAGTTCACTTATCCTTTCTGCTACGAACCGCATCCTCTTTGTGTGGCTGCTGCCAAGCAGGTGCAGCGGTATATAGAGGAGTCGGGAGTATGGAAGGGTGAGCAAAGCCCGGGCAAGATGTTTGGCGTGCTTGTGGTAAGGAGGAGTGATAAGGGAGGAGCAGAAAGCGAAGAGTCCAATTGTCGTGATGGGCAGTTGGGCTTCCTTGCCGCTTATTCCGGATTGCTTGCCGCACGCAACGACTGGGAGTATTTTGTGCCGCCAGTATTCGATGCCCAACAGCCCAATGGACATTTCAAGGTTAGGGAAAGGGAAATATCAAATATAAACAAGGAGATAGAAGCCCTTGAGAAATCGAAGGGTTATCTTGCCCAACTCTCGCTATATGAGAGCACCAGACAAGGCATAGAATTGCGTTTGGAGCAGATGCGCAAGCAGGTAGCCGAAGCAAAGGCCATGCGCGATGCCCGCAGACGTGAGGCTGAGCAGGATGGGGAGCCATTGTCGGCAGAAGAAAAGGCAGCAATGGTTCGCGAGAGCCAGCATCTTAAGGCGGAGCAACGTAGACTCAAGCAGCAATGCGATACAGAGCTTGCCATTCTGCATCAACCTATAGAAGAGCATAAGAAGCGCATTGCAGCCTTGCGCAACCGTCGTCGCAGTATGAGCGACGAGTTGCAGCAATGGCTGTTCCGTCAGTACATCATGCTCAATGCGCTTGGCGAGGAACGCGACCTTGTCGACATATTCCGCGACACCATTCATGCCATACCGCCAGCAGGCTCAGGCGACTGTTGTGCGCCTAAGCTCTTGCAGTATGCCTATAAGCATGGGCTTGAGCCTGTGTGCATGGCAGAGTTCTGGTGGGGCGACTCGCCCAAGCAGGAGATACGCCATCACTTGCACTATTATCCCGCCTGTCGCTCTAAATGTCTGCCCATCCTCACCCACATGCTTCGTGGACTTAATGTGGAGCCAAATCCATTGGCTCAGTCAAAGATGACGGAAAGGCCAAGCGTGGTTTTCGAGGATGAATATATAATGGTGGTGAACAAGCCTGCCGGAATGCTGTCGGTTCCTGGGAAAAAGGAGACAGCGGAAGAATGCTTAAATAGTAGTAACCTTAGCATCGAAGAATACTTCGCCGACAATTCAAAACTCAAAACTCAAAACTCAAAATTCAAAAATGAACAACTCCTAATCGGCGAAGCCGATAATTCAAAACTCAAAACTCAAAATTCAAAATTCCTCAAGGCCGTTCACCGTCTCGACATGGACACCAGTGGTCTGCTTGTTCTCGCCAAGTCGGAGCCAGTATATATAAACCTTCAGCGTCAGTTTGCCTCTCGTGAGGTGAAGAAGCGTTATGAGGCAATCCTCGATGGTCGTCCGGCTATTAGCGAGGGCAGAATCTCCTTGCCCTTGATAGCCGACATCATGGATCGTCCACGCCAGCGTGTGGATTATGAGAATGGCAAACAGGCCATTACCGATTACCGTGTGGAGCAGTTGTTGCCCGAAGGTCGCACCCTTGTCTGTCTCTATCCCCTTACAGGCAGGACCCATCAGTTGCGTGTGCATTGCGCCCATCAGTCGGGTTTGGCTTGTCCTATTCTTGGCGACCCGCTCTACGGACATGGCAACCGCAAGACCCGCATGTGCCTTCATGCCGCAATGGTGGAGTTTCGTCATCCCGTTACGGGTGAGAGAATGAGGTTTGAAGCATCAAGTGGGTGGCGAAATAAATAATTCGACTACAAAATCACAGTAAAATTTGTGAGTTTCCATATAAAATGTTATCTTTGTATCTGAAAACAACACACGCCTTGCCGTCTGATACCATATATAAGGCCAGATAGCGGACTTGTGGAGTTAAAACGATAATATTAATAACTTAAACTAATAATAAAAATGGCAGAAAATAACAACCAGCAGCCCCAGGGTCTTCAGATTGAGCTGAAGCCAGAAATCGGAGTAGGCGTTTACGCTAACCTCGCACTCATCACTCACTCTTCGAGCGACTTTATCCTCGACTTCACATGTATGCTTCCTGGTATGCAGCAGCCGCAGGTACGTAGCCGCGTTGTCATGGCTCCTGAGCACGCTAAGCGTCTCCTCATGGCTTTGAACGACAACATCCAGAAGTACGAGCAGCAGTTCGGCAAGATCAACTTGCCTGAGCAGCAGCAGCCTCGCACAGCTACTCCTTTCGAGCAGCCAGCTGAAGCATAATCATATAAGATTATAAGAGAATAAAAAAAATGGCGTGTCAAGACTTTATTGTTTTGACACGCCTGTTTTTTTTGCTCTTTCTTTAAATTTTTACTCATAACTCAATGAAAAAAACATTTTGTTAGTTTTTTACCCCCCCCAATGTTAATATTTAGTTAAAAAGGATAACAAGCATATATACAATAATAAAAAAATTGTAATTTTGAAAAGTGAATAATTAACTATACAATTATCGTAATATATAAATGGAACAAACACTAACAAGCGGTGACTCAAGTTGGTCGAGCATGGACATTAGTAAAATAATGAACGTGCTTGATTCAGCCTCTATGGGTATATGGCGTTTGACGATGCGTGAGGGAAAGAAAACTTGCCTGTCTGCTTCGCCAAAGATGCTTGAGTTGTTGGGACTCCCGAGAGACTGCAACAAATCTCCAGAGGAGCTTTATGAGATATGGCATGAGGGAATATGCCATGAGGAAGCCGAGAGAGTGAACGGCTACATACAAAAGATGATGAATGGAGAGAAATGTGAGGTTACATATAAATGGATGAATCCAAGGTTGGGACTCCGGTATATCCGTTGCGGAGGCAATGGATACAGGAACGCTGACGGTTGTCAGATACTTGAAGGCTACCACTATGACGTTACCGACTTTGTGAGCCAGCACATGCAGGACAAGCTTGTTGTCGAATCGTTCGCCAACACCTACTCAAGTCTTTTCTATGTGGATCTCGAGAAGGATTGGTATACATCCTATATATACAACCGTCCTTATATTGGAGATCTCTTTCCCAAGTCGGGTAGTGTGAAAGAGGAAATGCCGAGGTTTGTACAAACTCTTTGCCAAGAATGCGAACGTGAGAGAATGAATGCCTTCACCGACCTCTCGACACTCAACACACGCCTGCAAAACCGCAACTCCATATCCATACAGTATCGTGGCACAAAGATAGAATGGGTGGAGCTCTCGTTTGTTGTGTGCGACCGCAACAAGGATGGCGATGTGACTCACATGGTGGCGTCGGTAAAGGACATTACCGCACAGAAGCAAGAGGAGCTGGACAGGCTTGCCGAGCTCAAGGAGAATGTGGATGCCAACAAGGCAAAGACCATGATGTTGCAGAACATGACACATGAGATACGCACTCCTTTGAATGCTCTCTATGGATTCTCACAGCTGCTCTGTATGCCCGATGGCAGCTACTCTGAAGAGGAGAAGATGGAATACTACGACTACATCTACAACAGCTTCAATATGCTGTCGATGATTATTGACGACGTAATGGACCTTACCGATGTGGAGCATGGCAACTATCGTATGCAGATAACACGCTTCGCTGTTAACCGTGTGTGCCGCGATGCTGTGCAGATGGCTGAGCTAAGAAAGCGGGGACCTATTAAGATGTATTTCACCACCGAGGTGGACGATGACTATATGATAGAGTCGGACAGCCGACGCATACAGCAGATTCTTGTCAACCTGCTTGGCAACGCATGCAAGCACACTATTGAGGGCGAGATACATCTTCATCTCTCTTCCACAGAGACTCCTGGTCGACTCACGTTCTCCGTCACAGATACTGGCGAGGGTATTCCTGCCGACAAGGCAAAAGACATATTCAAACGCTATATGAAGGCCAACAACCTTGTGCAAGGCTCAGGCCTTGGTCTGCACATCAGTTGCACTATTGCCAATAAGCTTGGAGCTGAGATAAAGCTCGACGAAAGCTATACTGATGGAGCACGCTTCTTGTTGATACTGTAGAAAGCTTTTAATTAGTGGGTATGGCAAGGATGCCATACCCTCGTAGTTCCAGTACCACTTCAGTTTTAATTAGCTGGTACTGGAGTTTATTACGGTTGGTACTGGAGTTTATATTAGCTGACATTGCAGTAACACTCAATTGGTACTGAGGTTAAACTAAATTGATGTTTTTGAGTATTGCCGCTCCCTCTTTGCTTGTTTATGTGTTCTCATTAGCAAACTTAGCGAACGGCACAACCTTAATGTTGTATCCGTCCTTATTTATTTCCCTCTCATCGTTGTTGGTGATGATAATGAGATTGTTGCATTTCAGCTCTTCGGCACATTCTATGAGACTTGTAACCTCGCGCTTCTCCGTTTTGGGCGAAGTCATATCATAGCATACTTGAATCAGCTGATTGATGTGTGCGCCGTTACGCGTAACGAAGTCCACTTCCCGGTCGTTGCGCGAGCGATAGTAGAACAACGAAGTCTCTACCTGGAAACCCTTACGCAGCAGTTCCACGAACACCTCGTTCTCAAGTAGGCGCCCAAGATTCTCGCTAATATTAAAAGCCTTGGATGTTACGAAACCGTTGTCGATGACATACACCTTAGTGGCAGCCTTCTTCATCAGTTTCAGTTTGTTGTTGAAGCGCGGCAAGTAGTAGAACAGATACGGCTCGTGCAGATAGTTCATAAACTTGCGTGTTGTCGTGACGCTCGTCATCGACAGTTCCTTGGTTATATCGTTGGCAGAAAGCGGGTTGCAGAAGTTGGACAGCAGATAAATAGCGAGGTTGTTCAGATCGCTTATGTTGCGTATGTTATGGCGTTTTGCCACATCCTTCCATATTATAGAGTCGAAAAGTGTAGACAGATAGCTGCGTGTGATGCTGCGCATGTCAATGGTCTCGGGATAACCGCCGTTGCGCAGGTAGTCGTCGGCTATCACGATAGCCTCTGCTTGTTGCGCATCGTTATTGGCATTGCTGTTGACGCCTTTCCATTCCATTGTTTCAGCGAGGCTGAACGGTAGCATTTCCACTTGCAGGTATCTGCCAGTGAGTACAGTAGCCATCTCACTGCTCAGCATCTTGGCATTGCTGCCCGTGATGACGAGATTTTTGCCACGGCGGTACAGCTTCGAAACCCACACATCCCAGTCTTTCAGGTTCTGTACCTCGTCGAGCAGCAGGTATTCATAGTCTGGATACACCTCATCAAGAGTGCGCATCACGAGTTCCTCGTCCCAATCAGACAGCAGAAGATTGTCATCGAAGTTGAGATAAGCAAAGTTTTTGCCTTGCAGCATCAGCAAGGCGTATGTCGATTTGCCCACACGTCGAGGACCGGTGATAAGTTTTATCATCGGATTGGCGAGAAGAACAGCTGTATCTGTGTTCGACTTGCGTACAAGATAAGGTCGCGCGAGCAGTTCATCGCGTTCCTTGCGCTGATTTTGTATGATTGTGTTCATATTTGCTCTTTGTTTAGTTGTCGTTTACAATGGCAAATATACAGTTTTTTATCCAATAAATGCGTTGTAGTGGATAAAAAAGCCGGTTTTTATCCACTACGATGCTGTTTAGTGGATAAAAAGGTTCAATTAATAAATAAAACAACGGGACTGTCGCCTCTTCCGGCGCCAGCCCCGTCCCACGTATGGCTGCCTTGCCTTTCTGCTTTCTTGAAAGGCAGATAATAATGCAATTACTTAGATAGGAATTTGTCTACTTCGGCAGCTATTTTCTTTCCGCTTGCCATAGCGCGAACCACGAGCGATGCACCACTTGCAGCATCGCCTGCCACAAACACGTTGGAGGCAAACTTAGGTTGCTCTGGCTTCAGGAAGCCCATAGCGAGCAACACCATCTCGCATTTTATAATCTCTGGCTTGCCTACT
This sequence comes from uncultured Prevotella sp., assembly GCA_934230115.1. Classification (GTDB taxonomy): domain Bacteria; phylum Bacteroidota; class Bacteroidia; order Bacteroidales; family Bacteroidaceae; genus Prevotella. Next base: position 26,198 of record CAKQEI010000021.1, read on the forward strand.
GGCTCCATAAGCGGACGTCCGCCTTCGGGATTCGGTTTCCACGTAATCTCCTGAACGCGCACACCAGTCAGCTTGCCGTTCTTGTCGCCAAGGAACTCAAGCGAGTTGATGTTCCAGCGGCGTGTGCATCCTTCCTCGTGCGAGGATGTAGTCTTAAGAGTGCGCGGCCAGTTAGGCCATGGATTCTTGGGGTCGTCGGGTCCTTCCACGGGTCGAGGCATAATCTCTATCTGTGTCACCGACTTGCAACCCTGGCGGTGGGCAGTACCTATGCAGTCGCTACCAGTATCGCCACCACCTATCACAAGCACATCCTTGCCCTTGGCATTCACAAGCTCATCCTTCTTGAACTCCATGCCAGCAAGCACTCTGTTCTGTTGCGAGAGCATTTCGAGGGCGAAGTATACACCCTTAAGCTCACGTCCAGGGATAGGCAGGTCGCGTGCGATAGGAGTGCCAGTAGACACAACGTAAGCGTCGAAGCCTTCGGGCAGATGCTCCACATCCACAGGAGCGTTATACTTAAACACAATGCCCTCCTCTTCGAGCAGAGCTATGCGTCGGTCGATGACAGTCTTGTTGAGCTTGAAGTTAGGAATGCCGTAGCGGAGCAGACCACCGGCACTCTCGTTCTTCTCCATCACCGTGACAGAGTAGCCCATGTGGTTGAGTCGGTTGGCAGCTACAAGTCCGGCTGGGCCAGCACCAATCACGCATACCTTCTTGCCATTGCGCTCGGGCTGTTCCACACGCACATAGTCCTCCTGGAAGGCATGTTCTGTTATGGCACACTCGTCCTCGCGGTTGGTTGTAGGTTCATGCTCCACAAGGTTCAGCACGCAAGCCTTCTCGCAGAGGGCAGGACAGATGCGTCCAGTGAACTCGGGGAAGTCGTTGGTGGAGTTCAGTAATCTGTATGCCAGTTCCCAGTCGCCTTTATACAGGGCGTCGTTCCATTCGGGAGCCTTGTTGCCAAGAGGACAAGCCCAATGGCAGAACGGGACGCCACAATCCATGCAACGTGATGCCTGCAGTCGGCGGTCGTTGCTGTTAAGAGTTTGCTCGACTTCACCAAAGTCGTGAATACGGTCGTGTATCGGGCGATAGCCCGCTTCCTTGCGGTGTATCGTGAGGAATGCTTTAGGATTTCCCATAATTTAAGTGAAAAGTGAAGAGGGAAGAGTGAAGAATCCAATAGTGTTGCTTACATATGATGGATATCTATAACCTCATTCTTTCCCTTGATTATTGTTATGTTTAATTTTATAGTTTGAAGAAGAGGCAAGACAGACGAATCGTTGTTGTCGATTCAGACGAATCATTGTTTACTATAGGATTCTTCACTCTTCCCTCTTCGTTCTTCACTTTAATAGTCGCGTTGCATGTCTGCAATCTTCTGTTGCAGCTTGCGCACCTGCTCTTCCTGGAGCACACGTTTATACTCAATCGGGACAATCTGTATGAAGTCCTCGACATAGTGGTTCCAGTCGTCGAGCATAGTGCGTGCGAGTTTGGAGCCTGTGTAGAGATAGTGCTGACGGATGAGTTCGTGCAGTTCCTTGCGGTAGTTGCTGTCTTCTACAAGGTTTATCTCCACCATGTCCATATTGCAGAAATAGTCGAAGTTATGGTTCTTGTCCCACACATAGGCTACACCTCCCGACATACCAGCGGCAAAGTTGCGTCCTGTCTCGCCAAGCACTACAACACGACCGCCCGTCATATATTCGCAGCAATGGTCGCCCGCACCTTCTATCACGGCTGTGGCACCTGAGTTGCGCACGCCAAAGCGTTCGCCCACCTTACCGTTAATGTATAGTTCACCACTTGTGGCTCCATACAAACCCGTGTTTCCGGCTATGATGTTGTCCTCGGCAGAGAAGTTGCTTCGTATAGGAGGAAGTATTGACACACGTCCACCTGATAGACCCTTGGCAAAGTAGTCGTTGGCCTCGCCCTCAAGCTTGAAGTCGACACCGTTCACAAGAAATGCTCCAAAGCTCTGACCAGCCGAACCCTTGAACTTGACGTTGATGGTCTTGTCGGGCAATCCTGCCTCGCCATATTTCTGTGCAATCATTCCGCTGAGCATTGCGCCTACGGCACGGTCGGTGTTCTTGATGGCAAAGTCGAGCGACACTTCATCTTGGCGTTCAATGGCGTTTTGTGCGCCACGGATTAGGTGTTGGTCGAGCACGTCGCCAAGTTCATGTCTTTGCTGGGCTGTATGGTAGAGCGAGCAACCGTTAGGCTCCTTGAACAGAAGACGACGGAAGTCGAGCAATGCCGACTTAGGATTCTTCTCGTCCTGCTTTGTGATTATAAGTTCGGTGTGTCCCACTACCTCGTTGAGGCTGCGGAATCCCATCTCTGCCAAGTATTCGCGCACTTCCTGTGCCACGAAGGTGAAGTAGTTGACCAAGTATTCTGCCTTGCCACGGAACAGCTTGCGCAGTTCCGGATTCTGTGTGGCTACTCCCATAGGACATGTGTTGAGATTGCACTTGCGCATCATCACACAACCGAGCACGATGAGTGCGGCTGTTCCAAAGCCAAACTCCTCGGCTCCAAGCAGAGCCATGAGCACTACATCACGACCCGTCTTCAACTGACCGTCGACCTGCAGTCTAACCTGTCCGCGCAAACCATTCTTTACGAGAGTCTGCTGAGTTTCCGAGAGTCCTATCTCTGGCGAGATGCCCGCAAAGCGCATACTTGATGCTGGCGATGCGCCCGTGCCGCCCTCGGCTCCTGATATTACTATAAGGTCGGCCTTAGCCTTGGCAACACCTGCTGCAATAGTGCCCACGCCGCTCTCGGCAACGAGCTTCACGCTAATGGCAGCCTTCGGGTTCACGTTCTTGAGGTCGAAGATGAGCTGCGCCAAATCCTCGATTGAGTAGATGTCGTGATGAGGAGGAGGCGAAATGAGTGATATGCCTGGGATGGAGTGGCGTGTCTTGGCAATAACCTCGTTCACCTTGAATCCCGGCAATTGGCCGCCCTCACCCGGTTTAGCACCTTGTGCCACCTTAATCTGAATTTCCTCGGCATTCACAAGATATTCGGTGGTGACGCCAAAGCGTCCTGAAGCCACCTGCTTGGTTTTGCTCGACAGCGATACGCCATCCACAGTCTCGTGGAAGCGTTCGCTGAGTTCGCCGCCCTCACCTGTGTTAGAGCGCGCACCGAGCTTGTTCATGGCAAGAGCCATTGCCTCGTGAGCCTCTTTCGACAAGGCTCCGAACGACATGGCACCCGTCACGAAGTGTTTAACAATGTTCTCGACGGGTTCTACCTCGTCGACTGGTATCGGATTGTGTTTGAAGTCGAAGAAGTCGCGGATGAAGATAGGGTCTGCCTTCTCGTCGACATACTTCGTGAATTCTTTATATTTAGCATAGTTGCCAGTACGTGTGGCAAGCTGCAATGTTGCTATAGTCTCCGGGTTCCATGCGTGGCGTATTCCGTCCTTGCGCCAGTGGAACTGTCCGAGATTGGGCAGGAAGTCGAGCTTCTTCTTGTTGTTGAAGGCCTTGTCGTGCATGTTGATGGCATCGCGGGCTATCGTCTCCAAGCCCACGCCACCGATGGTGCTCACCTCTGTGCCGAAGTAGGCTTTGAGCAGAGCCTCCGACAGACCAATGCTCTCGAATATCTTGGCTCCACGGTAGGAGCGTATTGTGGAAATGCCCATCTTTGCCATAATCTTGAGCAAACCCTTCTTGACAGCCTTGATATAGTTGGCCTCGGCTGTGGCATAGTTCTCCTGGATTTTGCCTCGCTTTACAAGGTCGTCGAGAATGGCGTAGGTCATATATGGGCAAAGGGCCGAGGCTCCGTAGCCCAGGAGCAATGCTGCATGCATCACCTCGCGAATTTCTCCGCTCTCTACAATAAGGGCTGTCTGCACACGCTTGCCCACAGAGATTAAGTAATGATGAACGGCACTCACAGCGAGCAGCGACGGTATGGCAGCATGAGACTCGTCGATTTCGCGGTCGCTCAGTATGATGTAGTTGTAGCCGTCGTCAACGCTTCGCTCAGCCTGCTTGCAGAGGTTGTCGAGTGCTTCGCGAAGTCCTTCCTCGCCCTTGCTGCACTCAAATACCATCGGCAATTTTACCGTATTGAAGCCTTTATAGCGTATGTTGCAGAGAATGTCGAGCTGAGTGTTTGTAAGAATAGGGTGGGGCAGACGCACCATCTTGCAGTTCGACTCGTCGGGCGAGAGAATGCCCGAACCTACACGGCCTATATATTCCGAGAGCGACATGACGAGCGACTCGCGTATGGAGTCGATGGCAGGATTGGTGACCTGTGCAAACTGCTGACGGAAATAGTTGAAGAACACCTGCGAGTGGCTTGAGAGCACAGCCAATGGAGTGTCGTTGCCCATTGAGGCTGTTGGCTCCTGGCCGTTGGTTGCCATAGGCACGATGGTTCCGTCGACATCCTCCTCGCCGAATCCGAACATCATTTCCTTGCGTGTGAGGTCGTCAACCGAATTGTCCACCTTGCGGCCAGAATGCAGTTTCTCCAACTGAATGCGGTTGGTTGACAGCCACTGGCGGTAGGGATGTGCACTTGCAAGACGCTCCTTTATCTCGCCATCGTAGTAGATTTTACCCTCCTGAGTGTCGATAAGGAGAATCTTGCCTGGTTGCAGGCGTCCCTTTTCGGCAATCTCAGTTGGGTCAAAGTCCATGACACCCACTTCGGATGCCACGACCATGGTGTCGTTCTTGGTAATAGTATATCGTGCCGGGCGCAGACCATTGCGGTCGAGCATACCTCCGGCGTATCGTCCGTCGCTGAAGAGTAGGGCGGCAGGACCGTCCCACGGTTCCATAAGGATAGAGTGGTATTCGTAGAAGGCCTTGAGGTCTTCGGGTATAGGGTTCTTGTCGTTGAAACTCTCCGGCACCATTACTGCCATGGCATGAGGCAACGACAATCCGCTCATCACGAAGAACTCAAACACATTGTCGAGACTTGCCGAGTCGGACATATTGGGCTGTATGATAGGAGAAATGCCACGAATGTCGCCCAATGTCTCGCTTGAGAGCACACTCTCGCGAGCCTTGAACCAAGAACGGTTGCCGCGGATGGTGTTTATCTCGCCATTGTGTGCCAAGAGGCGGAACGGCTGAGCCAGACTCCATGTGGGGAATGTGTTTGTGGAGAAACGTGAGTGGACGAGTGCCAAACCCGATGTGAAGTAATTGTTGGTAAGGTCGGGATAATACTGGCGCACCTGCATCGACGACAACATGCCCTTGTAGACAATGTTGCGGCTTGAAAGCGAGCAGATGTAGAAGTCCTTGTCCTTGATGCGGTTCTCTATCTTCTTGCGTATAATATATAATGTGCGCTCGAATGTGGGCACTTTGTCGTCGGTGACGCCTGTGATGAACACCTGCTTGATGGCAGGTTCTGTCTCAAGAGCCGACACGCCAAGGCATTCGGGATTGGTGGGAACAGAGCGCAAGTGCATCAACGACAGTCCCTCGCGCTCAATCTCCTCAATCATTATGGATAGAATCTCCTGCTGTTTTTTCTCATCCTTGGGCAGAAAGACAAGACCGGTGCCATATTTTCCCTTTTCTGGCACAGGTATTCCCTGCAGCAAGATGAACTCATGCGGAATCTGAAGCATAATGCCCGCACCATCACCAGTCTTGTTGTCGGCACCCTCGGCACCACGGTGACGCATGTTCTCAAGCACGCGAAGAGCGTTGTCTACTAATTCGTGGCTCTTGTTACCATGAATATTCACTACCATGCCTACACCACACGCATCGTGTTCGTAGGCGGCATTGTAAAGTCCTGAAAATCTCTCGCCAGTCAACGCATGATTGGCTTGATGGTCTTGTGTTCTACCCATCTTAATTGCTTTTAATTAGTAAACTATTAAAATCCCTATCAAAGTGATTGCAAAAATACAAAAAATGTTTCAAAAAGTAATCATTAACATTCGAAAAAATGAAAACTTTTTGATATAAGATAAGAAATTGCTTACAATATGAAATTTTTCATATCGCTTGCAGTTGTAAATTGTAATGTATTTGGCGTGTTATGCTTATGAATTGGTGTTTTTGGTGTTGCGCTTTAAAAATAATTGTCGAAAACTTGTCGTAAATAATATCCTGATAATGCAAATAAAGACTAAAACTTTTGTCATTTCGCCAATTTGCAGTACTTTTGCAAAATTAATTGTACAAAAAAACAGATAAATGAAGGATATTTGCTGCATAGGCCATATTACAAAAGACAAAATCATCACGCCGCGACAGACCGTATACATGGCTGGCGGCACATCATTCTATTTTTCTTACGCTTTCAACCATTTGCCAAAGAATGTGTCGTTTCAGCTCGTCACAAAGCTTGGTGAGTCGGAAATGAAATCGGCTGACGACATGCGTCAGGCAGGCATCGACGTGCTCACTTATCCGAGCCGCCACACAGTATACTTTGAGAACAAGTATGGTGAAAATCAGAACGACCGCACCCAACGTGTGCTTGAGCGTGCCGACCCGTTCACAGTTGAGGAGATGCAGAATGTCGAGGCAGGCGTTTTTCATCTTGGCTCGCTGCTAAATGATGATTTCTCTACCGAGGTGGTGAAATATCTTTCCACAAAGGGACGTATCTCTATCGATGCTCAGGGCTATTTGCGTGAGGTGCGTGGCGAGAAGGTTTATCCAATCGACTGGGCTGAAAAGCGAGAGATACTTGCACATACACATATTATAAAGGTGAATGAGCATGAGATGGAAGTCATCACCGGACTCACCGACCCTCATGAGGCTGCCATTCGTTTGGCGGAGTGGGGCGTTAAGGAAGTGTGTGTGACTCTCGGAAGCGAAGGTTCCATCATTCTTGCCGAAGGAAAGTTCTACACCATTCCAGCATACAAGCCTCGCGAGATAGTTGATGCTACAGGATGTGGCGACACCTATTCGGCTGGCTATCTGTGGTGTCGTGCCCAGGGCATGGGTTATGAGGAGTCGGGCAAGTTTGCTGCTGCCATGTGCACATTGAAGCTTGAGCATAGTGGCCCGTTCGATAGAAACATAGATGAAGTGAAGCAAGTGTTGTCGGCTGCACAATAGAAATATCTTGAATGGTACAACTATAATAGGTCGGGCGGTCTTCGCTCGACCCAAAATGATGAAAGCAACAAGGTGATAATGGAAAATTTTGCAATTTCTTAAAATTTTTCTCTCATTTCTTTCTTTGTTTAAAATATTATTTGTACCTTTGCACCCGCAATTAAGCGTTATGCGGCAATAGCTCAGTTGGTAGAGCACAACCTTGCCAAGGTTGGGGTCGCGAGTTCAAGTCTCGTTTGCCGCTCTTTTTCATATAGTAATGGTTTTTATAAGGAGTGGTAGCAGAAATGCTGCCGTTTTTTATTTTATCATTATCTGGTTATGTAAATGCCAAACAGGTCGCCGCAATGGTGGAATTGGTAGACACGAGGGACTTAAAATCCCTTGGCCAGTAATGGCTGTGCGGGTTCG
>CAKQEI010000022.1 GCA_934230115.1 uncultured Prevotella sp.
ACCTGCTCCGAGACCGCAGCCCAGCTGTGCCAGACCTTCAGCAGCCAAAAGTGATGAAATAATCATAGTTGTTTAATTTTTTTTAAGTTGTTATTTTTTTATTGTTTATTCTGTTTTTAAGCCTCTGCCTCCTCTTCCTTCTGGGCAAGTCCGATGAACACGGCGCTCAGCAAGGTGAAGACATAAGCCTGGATGAATGCCACGAGCACTTCGAGGCAGTTCATGAAGAGCATCATTATGGCACTTACGAGGTTCAATCCAATGCCATAGCCCACGCCCATCGACCATCCGAGGAAGATGACGCAAGTGAAGCTCAGGATGATTGCGTGACCTGCCATCATGTTGGCAAAGAGACGAACCATGAGAGCGAACGGCTTGGTGAACACACCGAAGAACTCGATGACTGGCATCAACGGCACCGGATAGGCCTTGAGGAATACCGGCACGTGGGGCCAGAAGATATCTTTCCAATACTCCTTGTTGCCGAAGAGGTTGATGGCAATCATGGTGCAGACGGCGAGGAAGAACGTCACGTTGATGTTGCCCGTAACGTTGGCGCCACCTGGGAATATCGGAAGCAAACCGAGAATGTTAGTCGTGAAGATGAAGAAGAACACCGTGAGCAAATAAGGAGCGAAGGGCTTGAAGTGCTTCTCGCCGATAGACGCCTTTATCACGTCGTCATAAATAGTCATGACGAACATCTCCATCAGTCCGACAAATCCGCCAGGAGCCTCACTTCTCTCGTCCTTGCCCTTATACCAGCGAGCGCAAGAGAGGAACACGGCTATCATAACGAACACCACTATCCATATCTGGGCCACGGTCTTGGTGATGCTGAGGTCGAGCGGGCGCACCTTTGAGCCATCGGGCATGTTCTCGTAGATCTTGCCGTGATGCTCCTCGTCGAAGAAATAGTTCTTCGGCAAGCTGTGTTCTGTGCAGAACGACCATTCGCCGGTGTTGGAACTTCTTACGATTATCGGCAGCGGAATGCTCAGGCTCTTGCCCTCGTAGGAGGCTATGTGCCACTCGTAGGAGTCGGACAGGTGCTCAAGTACCGTTGTTGGGATGTCGAGCGACTTGCCCTCTTCCTTGTTGGCTTCTCCCGCAAAGGCGAAGGCTGGCATCAGAGCCAATACCAAGAGAAGTAATAATGACCTTAACTGTTTCATTATCGTTTATTTTTTTTCATTGTCACACTCAGTGTGCGAGTTGTTCACACGCGAGAAGAAGGCAGAATGGTGGACTATCATCCATAGGTAGAAGACCATGAACACCAGACAGTATTTCATCATCGCATCGCGACCAACAGCTATGTAGCAGCCCACGAGAGTGAAGAGAGCCAACAGCATACGGAAGCCTGACACGGCCGAGAAGAATGTGGGAAGCATCTTTTGATTGGCTTCAGCTATTCTTTTCCATAAATATATGTCGGCAAGCTCCACCACAAGGGCAAAGACCACACTCACAACAAGAGGCGCGACAAGTCCGTCAACATGAGCGAACATGTGCAGGGAGAGAACTGCCAACGCGAGCACCACCACTGCCACAAGGGTCTGCATGGTGTAGCGCAGGCTGTATTTTGCTATCTCTGTATTTTTCAACATGTCAACCGGGTTTCATTAAAGTTCGACACAAACATTGACGTTGTTTTTTTGCACTTCAACGAAACCGCCCATTGTCTTAACCTCATGCTCGCCCTCTGAGTCAAAAAAAGCAATGCGCCCGCTGTCGAGGGTGGAGATGATAGGAGCGTGGCCGGTGAGTATTTCAAACTCGCCGCTTGCGCCAGGCACCACCACACGGTCGGCCTGGCCTACGAACTCCACTTTCTCGGGAGAGACGATTCTTAGATTCAAACTCATAGTCTTACAAGTATTAAATGTGTAAGCGGATTATCCCTTGGCAGCCTCAAGCAGCTTCTTGCCCTTGGCGATGGCATCCTCGATGGTGCCAACGTTGAGGAATGCCTGCTCTGGCAGGTCGTCCACCTCGCCGTCGAGAATCATGTTGAAGCCCTTGATGGTGTCCTCGATGGAAACCATCACACCCTTAACGCCTGTGAACTGTTCTGCCACGGCGAACGGCTGTGAGAGGAAACGCTGCACACGGCGTGCGCGGTTCACGGTGAGCTTGTCCTCATCGGAGAGCTCGTCCATACCAAGGATGGCGATGATGTCCTGGAGTTCCTTGTAACGCTGGAGTATCTGCTTTACGCGCTGTGCACACTCGTAGTGGTCCTTGCCCACAATGAGCGGGTCGAGGATACGTGAGGTTGAGCCAAGCGGGTCGACGGCGGGATAGATGCCAAGCTCGGTAATCTTACGCGAAAGCTCGGTTGTGGCGTCGAGGTGGGTGAAGGTTGTGGCTGGAGCCGGGTCGGTTAGGTCGTCGGCAGGCACATATACGGCCTGTACTGAAGTAATTGATCCTTTCTTTGTAGAGGTGATGCGCTCCTGCATCTGTCCCATCTCACTTGCCAGTGTAGGCTGGTAGCCCACGGCTGAAGGCATACGGCCAAGAAGGGCCGACACCTCGGAACCTGCCTGGGTGAAGCGGAAGATGTTGTCGATGAAGAACATGATGTCGGCAGCCTCGCCGTCCTTGCCTCCGTGGTCGCGGAACTCCTCGGCTACGGTAAGGCCTGACAATGCCACTGAGGCACGTGCTCCTGGCGGCTCGTTCATCTGTCCGTAGACAAGTGTGGCCTGGCTCTTGCGGAGCTCCTCGGGGTCGACAAGCGAGAGGTCCCACTTGCCCTCCTCCATTGCCTTCTTGAACTTCTCGCCGTAGCGTATAACGCCCGACTCAAGCATATCGCGGATGAGGTCGTTGCCCTCGCGAGTACGCTCGCCTACTCCGGCAAACACCGAGTAGCCGTTGTGGCCCTTGGCAATGTTGTTGATGAGCTCCATGATGAGCACTGTCTTGCCCACACCGGCACCGCCGAACAGACCAATCTTTCCGCCTTTCATGTAAGGCTCCAAGAGGTCAATCACCTTGATACCGGTAGCGAGCATCTCCTTGTGAGTGGAAAGGTCCTCAAACTTTGGAGCCTCGCGATGGATAGGGTAAGCACCCTCCATGCTCAGAGTACTCATGCCGTCAATAGGCTGGCCAATGACGTTCATCATGCGGCCCTTAATCTGTTCACCTGCTGGCATCATGATAGCGTTGCCTGTGGAAACCACCTCAAGACCACGCTGCAATCCGTCAGTATTGTCCATTGCGACGCAGCGCACGGTGTCCTCACCAATATGCTGCTGCACCTCAATGATAAGCTCCTGTCCGTTGGGACGCTTCAGCTTCAGAGCTTCGTGGATTTTAGGCAGCACCTCTTCAGGGTTCTTGCCGGCTGTGTCGAAGTAAACGTCGATAACCGGACCGATAATCTGCGAGATGTGCCCGTTGATTTGTGACATACTATATTTGTTTTAATTTTGAAATCTGATGCAAATATAATAACAATAATCCAAATAAGAAAATATTTAATATTTATTGTATTATAAAAGCTCCAAATATACAAAAATCGTAGTTAATTTTGGAAAATTACACTATATTTTGCTACTCTTTATGTCTTATAATTAGATGCTCAGCTCGTCGAGCACCTTGATGAGCTTACGGTCGAACGGCTTGTCGCTGCGTATTGCCTCGCTCAGCGGAACGTAGACAATCTCGTTGTTGCGAACGCCAATCATCACGTTGCGCTGGCCCTGAAGGATGGCCTCGATGGCTCCTACACCTGTGCGCGAAGCAAGAATGCGGTCGTGTGCGCTCGGACGGCCTCCACGCTGCAAGTGGCCAAGGATTGACACACGCACGTCGTACTGCGGGAACTCGTTCTTCACACGCTCGGCATAATACATAGCTCCACACTTGGGGCTTTCGGATACGATTACGATGCAGCTCTTCTTCGACTTGCGGATGCCGCGCTCCATGAATCGTGCCAACTGGTCGACGTCGGTAGAGTCCTCTGGAATGATGGCTGCCTCAGCTCCACTGGCAATTGCAGAGTTCTGGGCAAGGAATCCTGCGTCGCGGCCCATCACTTCGATGAAGAAGATGCGCTCGTGGCTCTGGGCTGTGTCGCGTATGCGGTCGACACACTCTACAATTGTATTCATGGTGGTGTCGTAGCCGATTGTAGAGTCGGTGCCATAGAGGTCGTTGTCGATTGTTCCTGGCAGGCCGATGCAGCAAATGTCGTATTTCTTGGCAAACTCCATGGCTCCTGTCAACGAGCCGTTGCCGCCGATAATTACAAGAGCGTCGATGCCGTGGTCCTGAATCTGCTGATAAGCTTTCTCCTTGCCTTCGTCGGTCATGAACTCCTTGGAGCGCGCTGTCTTGAGGATTGTGCCGCCCGACATGATGATGCCGCTGACATTCTCGGTTGTGAAGTCCTCAATCTCGCCATTTATCAAGCCATCGTAGCCACGGTAGATGCCTTTGATGTTAAAGCCGTTGCAGATGCCGGCGCGTGTCACGGCACGGATTGCTGCGTTCATTCCAGGCGCGTCACCACCTGATGTAAGAATTCCAATGGTCTGAATTTTAGCCATAGTGAAATAATTTATGTTTTTTTAGTTTATTGATTAATTTTTCTCCTTATATATAATTATAGCATGGCGTAGAGCACAATGAGTCCGATGGTTGAGCCTACGAGGGCCTTCCATCCTACATTGCGGAAATACCAAGCCAGGCGTATGCGCTCCATCTTCATCAGGGCGAGTCCGCTGAGCGAGCCTATGCAGAGTGCGTTGCCTCCCACTCCGGCTGCAAAGGCTATCATCTTCCAATAGCTGCCATTCTGCATGAATTGAATGTCGTCGCCCAAGGTCTGCACGGTGCCAACGACTGTGTCGTGGAGCGAAACCATCGACATTGCCGTGGTGAAGTTGTCGAGCACCATACTTAATGTCTGGGTTATGAGGCCCACGGCGAGCAGGTTGCCCACATTGTCGTCCATCCAGTGGCCAAGAGTTGCCAGCACGCCTGTCTCCTTCACCACTCCCACGGCAAGCATTATGCCAAGCACGAGCAGAATCATCTGTATCACTCCATACTGAACCACTCGCGGGATGCGGCGCAATATCATCTCGTCGGAGTTCATCAGCTTGCGGTTGACCACCTCGTTGACAATCCACAATACAGCCAACACGCACAGTGCTCCAAGGAAGGGGCTGAGCTTGGTTATGTTGTGGAATGTGGGGATAAACCACAATCCGCCTATGCCTACGAAGAGCATGAGCACGCGCTGCCATACGGTGAGACGGGTATCGTCGCCACGATAGGGCATCGTTATCCATTCGGTCTCTATGCGTGTGGGCAGGCTCCTGCCCATCCACCACACGGGCACTACCCATGCTATGAGACAAGGAATGACGAGCGACATGGAGAAATTGGTGGCGGTGACAGCTCCCATATTCCAAAGCAGAAGCCCGGTGGTCGCGCCTATTACCGTCAGTGCTCCGCCACAATTGGCCGAAAGCACTATGGCACAGCCCAATATCATGCGCTCACGCTGACGGCTTACTATGCCGTGCATGATGGTGAGCATCATTACTGTGGTGGTGAGGTTGTCGAGATTGGCTGATATAATGAAGGTGACAACCGACAGCATCCACAACATCTTCTTGCTGCTGCGAGTGCGCAGCAGTTGCGAGATGAAGTCGAAACATCCGTTGTTCTGCAATATCTCGACGATGGTCATCGTGGCAAGCAGAAAAAGCACTATCTCGGAGGCTTTTCCCACATATTTCAAGAATATATTCTGAGCTATAAACTGCTTTACCAACGCCGAAGAGGGTTGCGCTCCGTCAAGAAACAGCATGTAGTCGCGTGCGTGCTGGCTCATGACGAAGTCAGTGCCGTAGCAGATATAGAGTATCCAGCCAAATGTGCCTACAAAGATGGCCACGGCAGCTTTGTTAACATTGGTATATTTCTCTGTTGCTATCAGGAAATAACCAATTATCAATATGGTTACAATTACTATAGTCATACGTCCAAAAATGGATTTAACAATTGCAAAGGTACTAAAATATTTGAACTAAGCAAGGAAACGCTCTGTTTTTTTATTTCCGATTTACAGAGATTTAATGCAATCGTTACCACACAGGAAACTTATTTGGCAGAATAGAAAAGTGCAAGAATAAAATAGCATTGATTTTATGCCGTTTTTTGGCTTGAATGACAGTTTTTTTTGTAACTTTGTGCAACATTAGGCAATGTATTTTGCCTTACAACCAAACAACATAACCACATTATTATATATTATATGGCATATTGGTTCATATTCAACAAGGGAGACGTGATGCTTGAAAAATGCGACGACGGCTCATTCACTATTCCATGCTCCGACTGCGCACCCGTAGCCACCGACGAGAACTCTCACGTAATGAACATTTCGCCCATGGACGATGGCACTGAGGTTAAGGCGTGCAGCATCGACTATGTGCCCGAGGACGCACGCTTCGAGATGTGCGGACTAAGACAGTCGTTCTACAAACTGCCGCAACCCTTGTATCTTAAGGCCGGCAAGGCTGGCGAACTGCTCTATTGGGACCGGAACACTCGATTCTGCGGTGTGTGCGGCTCGCCTATGGAGATGGACACCGACATATCGAAACGCTGCCCCAACTGCGGCAAGACGGTTTGGCCACAACTCGCAACGGCTATCATTGTGCTTATCAACCGCGGCGACGACCTTCTGCTTGTTCATGCCAAGAACTTCAAGACCGACTTCTATGGGTGCATTGCCGGATTTGTGGAGACGGGAGAATCGCTTGAAGAGGCTGTGAGACGTGAGGTGATGGAGGAGACTGCTCTAACCATCAAGAACCTGCGCTACTTTAAGTCGCAACCCTGGCCTTATCCTTGCGGACTGATGGTGGGATTCTTTGCCGAATACGAAAGCGGAGAACTGAAGCTGCAGGAGTCGGAACTGTCAAGAGGCAACTGGTTCAACAAAAACTCTCTGCCTACAATTCCTGAGAAACTGAGTCTGGCGAGAATGCTGATAGACAAGTGGCTGGAGGAACATTCTTGAATTTTGAGTTTTGAATTTTGAATTATTGCGAGATGCGCAATTTTGAGTTATTCAATTTTGAGTTTTGAATTGTTCAATGTTGAATTCTGAGTTATTCAATGTAGAATTAGGATTTTTAGTTCTCGGATTTTTGATTAAATGATAAAGATATGAAACAAATAGGATGGGGATTTATAGGATGCGGCGAAGTGACCGAGAAGAAGTCGGGACCCGCATTCAACGAGGTGGAAGGCTCACACATCGTTGCCGTGATGAGCCGCAAGGAGGCTAAGGCTAAGTCCTACGCCAAACGACATGGCATAAAACGATGGTACACCGACCCGCAGGAACTTATCGACGACCCTGATGTGACGGCCGTATACATTGCCACTCCACCGTCAAGCCACGCCACTTTCGCCATAATGGCTATGAAGGCTGGCAAACCCGTGTACATTGAGAAACCTTTGGCGGCAAGCTACGAGGACTGCGCACGCATCAACCGCATAAGCGAGATTACGGGCGTGCCGTGTTTCGTGGCTTACTATCGCCGCTATCTGCCTTATTTCCAAAAGGTGAAGGACATCATTCTTTCGGGAAAGCTTGGCACTATTACCAATGTGCAGATACGCTTCTCTGTGCCTCCACGCGACCTTGACTATGAGGATACTGCCAATCTGCCCTGGCGTCTGCAACCAGACATTGCGGGGGGCGGCTATTTCTACGACCTTGCTCCACATCAGCTCGACCTGCTGCAAGAGATCTTCGGAGTCATCACACGCGCTCATGGCTATTGCTCCAACCGTGCCCACCTATATAAGGCTGAGGACACTATCAGCGCGTGCTTCTTCTTCGAGAACGGACTGCCGGGCAGTGGCTCGTGGTGCTTCGTAGGCCACAAGAGTGCTAAGGAAGACTGCATCGAGGTGATCGGCGAGAAGGGTATGCTCTCTTTCTCGGTCTACAACTACACTCCTATTCTGCTTATCACAAGCGAGGGACGAACAAGCATACGTGTGCCTAACCCTCCCTATGTGCAGCTGCCTATCATCAAGAGCGTGATAGAACATCTGCAGGGCATCGGCACATGCACTTGCACAAGTGTTAGCGCAACTCCAGTGAACTGGGTGCTCGACAGAATTCTCGGCAAGCTGTAGGAGGGTATGGCATCCCTGCCATAGCCACTCTGACATGATAGTACTGCCGATTTAGTGGGTACGGCAAGGATGCCATACCCTCCTACTAAATGTAAAGATAATTTTGAACTGTTACTTAATACCCTTAACCAATCGTAACGAAATGAACCTACGTCCTTACATTATATATATAATGTCTATGATGGCATCGGCGACAGCTACCGCTCAAGTGGCTGCCGACACCATCACATGCAAGGACGTGGCGACTTTTGCCACGACTGATAAACTTGCCGCGACTGACAGTACATTTGCCGCGACCGACAGTGCTTTCAACTCTGTTACTAAATGCGCTGAAGCTCCTGCAAAGAAGAAAAAATCCTTCTTCAAGCGTCTTGTCGCAGGCATGTATGAGTTTGTGAAGGACTTCAGCCGCGTTGACAAGGACTATATCGAGCCGCAAGCATTCAACTATACTGTTATGCTGCAAAACACTTACACCTACGAGCTTTACCGCATAACATCGTCGAAGGGCAACGACTTCACATTTGCGCCTCTGCCTTCGATAAAGCTCGGCCCTTACGTAGGTTGGCGATGGGTGTTCTTCGGCTACACGTTCGACCTCAAGCACATCAGCAATGGCGACAAGAAGAAGGAGTTCGACCTCTCGCTCTACAGTTCGCAGATAGGTGTCGACCTCTTCTACCGCAAGACTGGCACCGACTATAAAATCTCACGTATGCGCCTCGACCCAGACGCCAATGTAGACACTCGCCCCATGCGAGGCGTGAGCTACGACGGCATTGACGTGAGCATCAAGGGCTTCAATCTCTACTATATCTTCAACCATAAACGGTTTTCCTATCCTGCTGCCTTCAGCCAGTCTACCATTCAGCGACGCTCATGCGGCTCGGCTCTATGCGGCATTGGCTACACACAACACTCGCTCAGCATCGACTGGGAGAAGCTTAACTCGCTCGTAAGCAACCGCTTAGGCAAGGATGTGGCCGACAAATACATGGACACCAACTTAAGGATGAAGAAGGTGAAATACACCGACATAGCTGTCTCTGGTGGTTATGCCTACAACTGGGTGTTCTCGCACAACTGGCTTGCTGCCGCTTCCTTGTCACTTGCCTTGGGCTACAAGCGGGCGTGGGACGACTCCGAGCATGAGAGATTCACTCTTAAGGACTTTTCTTTCCACAACTTCAACATCGATGGTGTGGGACGATTTGGAGTGGTGTGGAACAACATGAGGTGGTATTATGGCGCCAACTGCATTGTGCACACCTACAACTACCGCAAGTCGAAATTCTCTACCAACAACATATTTGGAAGCCTTAATATATATATAGGTGTAAACTTCGGACGACAGAAATAATAACTCTTAAGATAATTCTTGGATATGAAAACTCTAATTATGGCGTTGGCATTGCTCGCCCAATGCTCCGACGCAAAGAACCCTGCTGAAAGCAACACTCCCAAACAGAAGAGCTATATAGCCAACGACTCTGCTAAATATGTGCAGACAACAACCACAAAGAAGGCTGAAACGACGAACGAGGATTTTGCTACGGTGTCGAACAGCGAAGACCAGAAACGCATAGAAACCATCCTGACAAAATACGCCAAGCACGACACGTCGCCTTCGAGCCTCATCATTGCCTTGGCACGCGAGTTTAAGGGAGTGCCTTATGTGGCAAAGACTCTTGAGAACGACTCTATAGAGAACCTCGTCATCAACACACGCCAGCTCGACTGCACCACTTACGTGGAGAATGTGCTTGCCTTATATCTGTGCATAAAGAACCAAAAACTAACATTCTCCGACTATTGCTCGTTTCTTAAAAACATACGATATGTTGGCGGAAAAGTGAGCTACCCCACCCGACAGCATTATTTCACAGAGTGGATTGACGAGAACACCAAGGATGGTTATGTGGAGGAGATTCAATCGCCCAACCCGCCATTCACAGCCAAGCAGCTCTTGAAAATCAACTTTATGAGCACGCACACACAGTTCTACCCTATGCTTAAGAACAATCCCGAACTGGTGAAGCCTATCGCCAAGATGGAGTCGCGCCTTTCGGGCAACACTTATCGCTTTATACCCAAAGCGTCGATAGCCAACACGCAGCTGTTCCGCTCTACCATCCATGATGGCGACATCATTGCCATTGTCACGTCGAAAGGCGGATTGGACACTTCGCACATTGGCATTGCTGTGTGGCACAAGGATGGTCTGCACATGCTCAACGCCTCGCAGATACACAAGAAAGTTGTTGAAGAGCCTATGACGCTCTATCAGTATATGCAGAAGCATCCGTCGCAGACGGGAATAAGAATTGTAAGGGTAAAATGAGATGTTTTTTTAATCTTAAGCCACACTTTATTGTAGACAAAAAATGACAGAAAAAGAATTTGAAAAGTATTGGAAGGCCAACCGTGAGTCTATCCTTCAAAAAGACGAGGAATATCAACACGCCAAGGAGAATTTCAAGATGAGCAGCGGGGCAGACATGCTGCTATTCGGCATTCCTATTGTTGCAGGCATTGTGTTTATGAACAATGTGCATTTGGGCAACGAACTGCTTAATTGGGTGGCAAGCGCGGCCATTACTATAGTTTGCTTTGCCATTTGCGTATGGATTAAGAGCATGATGACGGGCAGCGGATCGCCTGATGAGGTGGAGGAAAAGATTAAGGAGAGAGAAAGAAAAAGATTATAAAAAAGATAGGGAGTGTGTCAAATCTCTAAGTTTAGTTTGAGTTTTGACACCTCTTCCTAATCTCCTAATCAAGAGCCTCATGTATATTCCTCATTAGCCCCGAATACTTAGCCCTTTTCACCGCACTTCCCTTAAACAGTCGTCTATAATCCTCTTCCGTTAGCGCAAGCCAATCCTCACGCTTCATATTCAGGAGTTCATCCGAGGGTTGCAGCTCGGGAGTTGTGTTTGGTTGAGAGAAACGGTTCCATGGACAGGCTGCCTGGCAGCGGTCGCAACCGTAAATGGTGTCTCCCATTTTTTCAGACAATTCGGACGGGATTTCCCCACGGTTCTCTATTGTCTGATAGCTTAGGCAAAGCCTTGCATCAAAACAGGTTTTGCCTTTTTCTTCATCATCCTCACTCCCCTCGCCCATTCTCAGCGCATGGGTAGGACAAGCGTCGACACACGCATGACACTTGCCGCAACGCGAAGTCATTGGCTCATCATAGTCAAGCTCCACGGGCAGAAACAGTTCGCCAAGAAAGAACATGCTTCCTGCACGAGGAATGATAAGCTGATGATTGCGGCCCGTCCAGCCAAGCCCTGCCTTCACTGCCCAATAACGCTCAAGCACAGGAGCTGAGTCGCAGAAGGCACGATAGTTGTCAAGACCTAAGAGTTCGGCCAATTGACGCAGCTTGTTCTTCACCACATCATGATAGTCCTTGCCCAAGGCATAGGCGGCAAACTGCGGTTCACCATCAGGCAAATGGCTTGCAGGAGCATAGTTTAGGGCTACAGACACTATGCTCTTCAGTCCTTCCATCAGCAACCTGGGGTCGAAACGCTTGTCGGGATAATTCTCAAGATAAGCCATAGTGGCATGGTCGCCACCTGCTATCCACTTCCTATACGACGCTACGACCTCTGGGTCTACGGCATCTGCCTTTGCAATGCCACAAGCAAAAAAGCCGAGGTTCTGAGCCTCGGCTTTTATGCGTAGAGATAATTCTTTCTTATCCATATTGAATAAACACAATATCTTTCTTGTCCATCATAAGTACTTGATGGCGTTAACAATCAATATTCCACACTCTACTCGAAAGTCTTGAACTCATAGCCTTGTTCCTTAAGCCACTTGAGTGAGCGGGGAAGTGCTGTGCGGAGTTTGCCGATGCTCCTAAGAGAATCGTGGAAAGTAATTATTGAACCGTTGCGAGCGTAATTGCGCACATTGTTAAACACATCATCAGCCGTGAGCCATTTGGAGTAGTCGCGAGTCACAAGATCCCACATCACAATGCGGTACTTACGCTTAAGCCACAGATACTCGCTATGGCTCATACATCCGTGAGGCGGACGGAACAGATGCGACCCGATAAGGTCGTTGGCACGCTCGGTGTCTTCGATATACGTCTTTGCCAAGTGCTTGAATCCTCCAAGGTGGTGGTAGGTATGGTTGCCCACCTGATGCCCCTCAGCCACTATCTGACGATAGAGGTCGGGATATTTGCGCACGTTGTCGCCCACCATAAAGAATGTGGCCTTGGCGTCAAACTCAGCCAGCGTCTGGAGAATGAACGGTGTAGACTCCGGTATAGGTCCGTCGTCGAACGTGAGGTACACCGAACGGTCGTTATGGTCCATTCTCCAGGCTGCGTGTGGATATAGCCACCGCAGCCATATTGCCGGTTGTTCAATTATCATTGCATCTCGTAAGGCTGACCGCCCTTCATTTGGTACATTTTATAGATGTTGTTGGCAACAGTCGCCCACTTGTCGGCCTGCTTGGCGTCAATAAGCCTCATCACGTCCGAGAGACTCTGCATCACGTAGAGCTGACGCATGAGGCTGTCCGAGCACATGTCGAAGCGGCTGCCGTCGAGCTGCACATAGTAGTCGGCGTAGCTCTTGGTGTTGTCCCAAACCTCATTGAGCAGACGCTTAGCGTCGTTCTTCTGTCCAAGCAGAGCGTAAGCGCGTGCCAAGTCGGCAGAGCCAGACACGAATGTGTTAGGCACATTATAGTTGGGCAGCACCTTCTCTGCCTTGCGCAGCACCTTAAGTGCCTTGTCGTTCTTGCCCTCCTTGATGAGTTCAAGGGCGAGCTGAACAAAGAGGTGGCGATGGGTGTAGCACATGCGCATCACAGTCTCGTCGAGATAGAGTCCTGGCTTGTCGAGTCCGCCAAACTTATAGCGGTTCATCACATTGTTATATGTCTTCTCGGTGTCGAAATTCTTCGCACCGTTGGCATTTGTGGTGAAGGGCGAGATGCGGTAAGCAAGACCTTCGGTTATGAAGTTTTCGCCAAGATTCATATAGTTGTCCTCACCTACAGTGGTGGCTACATACAATGGACGTGTCCAGTTGCACTGCGACAGCATCTCAAGCATCATGAGGTCGTTCTTGTAGAGAGCGCGCTTGCCACTAAGCGAGATAACCATACGGTCGGGGATTGTGTCGCTTGCCATCATCATTCCGCTCTTCTTAACAGCCTCCTTGTCGATAGTGATAAACAGGGTGTCAGTAGGAATCACGTGCATGTCGCTGTTCTTTGAGCGCACCCAATTCTTCATGATGTTCTTCACCTCGAACGGATTGTCGCCAAACTGCTGCTTTGCATCAGCAGGATGTTCCTTGTAATAGTCCAATACCTGCTGCTTGAGCGACGCATCCACCTGCACATAGTCGTTAGTGCCTGAGCAGAAGTCAAGGCGTGGCCATGAGATAGGCACCGAAGGTGAGTTGTAAGCCGGACGCTTCATCTGGTCAATATACCAGTCGGTCTGCAAGTAAGAGAGGTTGCATACGCGGGCATCTGTGCGCACACCTTCCGTCTCCTGGTTGTACCAGAGTGGGAATGTGTCATTATCACCATTGGTGAAGATGATTGGATTACCCTTGTCCGGAAGTGTCATCAGATAGTTCTGTCCGAAGTCGCGGCAGGTGTAACGTCCGCTGCGGTCGTGGTCGTCCCAAGTCTGCGAAGCCATCTGAATTGGCACAAGCAGACATACTACACCGAGCACGCTGGCAAGAGCCACATCGTTGCCTTTGATCTTCTTCTTGAGCATATCGTAGATTGCCAACACGCCGAGACCACACCAAATGGCATAAGCATAGAACGAGCCTGCATAAGCATAGTCGCGCTCACGCGGCTGCTGAGGTGTCTGGTTAAGATATATTACAATGGCAAGACCTGTCATGAAGAAGAGGAAGAACACTACCCAGAACTGGCGGATGCCACGCTGTCCGCGCCATGCCTGCCAGAAGAGGCCGATTAGTCCGAGCAACAGAGGCAGACAGTAGAACACGTTGTGTCCCTTGTTCTCCTTGAGCTCCTTAGGCAGGGTGCTCTGGTCGCCAAGCATCCAGTTGTCGATGAACGAGATACCTGTAATCCAGTTGCCTTTCTCGGGCTCTCCGCTGCCTTGCAGGTCGTTCTGGCGGCCAGCGAAGTTCCACATGAAGTAGCGCCAATACATGAAGTTGCACTGGTAAGAGAGGAAGAACTTGATGTTGTCCCACTGTGTAGGCATCTTCACTGTCACTGCCTCTCCGCAACGGTCGTAAGGCACTTCATAGCCTTCCACTCCACCAAGCCAACTCTCATACGACTTGGCATGGGCAGAAGAGTACATACGTGGGAACAGCATGTTCTGCGCATAAATGAGCTTGTCCTTGTGCGAAACTACGAAGTAGGAGTCCTTCTCTGTGTCAGAGGCTTTCTCCTTGCGCTGCCAGATAGGTGCGCCTTCCTTGCGCTTGGGGATACACATATTGCCGTCGATGTCGAATGCCACCTGCGATGTATATGCCTGGCCGTAGAGCAACGGTGAGTCGCCATACTGGTCGCGGCTGAGATAAGAGCCGAGTGTGAACACGTCCTCTGGCGAGTTCTGGTCCATAGGCGGGTTGGCTGAAGAGCGGATTACTATCACTGCATAGCTTGAATAGCCAATCATAAGCATAAGCATGCAGAGCAATGCCGTGTTCTTAAAGCGAGCCGAGATTACTGGCACAAGCTCCTTCTCCACCTTCTTGCGGTAGTTGAGTCCGAAGTAGATGGCTACAAGAATGATGATGCCAATGATGGCTGCTCCCCACTCTGTGCCGCGGAACGGAATGCCGAGCATACCTACAGCGAGTGTGAACGATATGTTCTGACGCTTGAAGTTGCGGTCGACATACGACTCGTAGATTGCCCATATCACAATGGCTACAACCAGAATGATGTAGATTATCTCGCCTGTATTGAACGGGCAGCCGAACTTGTTGACAAACAGAAGCTCAAACCATCCTGCCACAGTGATGATGCCTGGCACCACGCCATAGAGCACACCGGCTACGATAACGAAAGAGCCAATCAAAGCCAAGAGCGAACCCTTAAGCTCGATGTTGGGATAGCGACGGTAGCAATACACAAGCACAATGGCTGGAATGCAGAGCAAGTTCAAGAGGTGAACGCCGATTGACAAGCCTGTCATATAGGATATGAGCACAAGCCAACGGTCGCTGTGAGGCTCGTCGGCGTGGTCTTCCCACTTCAGGATAAGCCAGAACACGATGGCAGTGAATGCTGATGAATAGGCATAAACCTCGCCCTCTACTGCCGAGAACCAGAATGTGTCGGAGAAGGTGTAGATGAGTGCTCCCACCAAACCAGAGGCTTGGATAGCTATCATCTTGCCCATTGTCATCTCGCTCCAGTCCTTCAGAATGAGTTTGCGTGCAAGATGCGTTATGCTCCAGAATAGGAACAGAATGGTTGTGGCACTTAGCAACGCACTCATCGTGTTCACCATGCGAGCCACCTGTGTAGGGTCGCTTGCAAACTGCGAGAAGAGATTTGCCGTGAGCATAAAGAATGGTGCTCCAGGCGGGTGACCCACTTCCAGCTTATAGCCGGTTGTAATGAACTCAGGACAGTCCCAGAAGCTGGCTGTCGGTTCAATTGTCGAACAATACACAAAAGCGGCCACAAAGAACGTGAGCCAACCCAGCACATTGTTCACTAAATTGTACTGTTTCATTTAATATAATTATATAAACTTGTTTTTAATTCACTACAAGATACATATAGGTTGCAAAGTTACAAATTTTTTGTTAGTATGAGCGATTTATGTAAGGAGTTAATAAAAATTAAGCAAGTCAAGAAAGCAAATGAGGGGTAGACAGACCTTGTTGGAAGTCTGTCTACCCCTCAGTTATTTATTGATACTTAATCCGTAAGTGGATTACTTGCCGAAGTAACGCTTGTACAAGCCCATGAAGCCTGCGCAATGGCGAGCCTCGTCCTTAGCCATTTCATGTACGGTGTCGTGAGTAGCGTCCATACCAGCAGCCTTGGCGTTCTTTGCAATGCGGAACTTGTCCTCGCAAGCACCACGCTCAGCAGCGATACGAGCCTCAAGATTGCTCTTTGTGTCCTTCAACACGTCGCCGAGAAGCTCAGCAAACTTGCTTGCGTGCTCTGCCTCTTCGAATGCGTAACGCTTGAAAGCCTCAGCTATTTCAGGATAGCCCTCGCGGTCGGCCTGACGGCTCATAGCCAGATACATGCCTACCTCACCACACTCACCATTGAAGTGAGTCTCAAGATCCTTAATCATCTCCTCGTTGGCATCCTCCTTGCGGGCAGCGCCAAGAGTGTGAACGGTAGCGAAAGCAGGACCCTCTGTCGGATCGTCCAACTCCTTAAACTTGCTTGCCGGAGCCTTGCAAACTGGACACTTCTCAGGAGCCTCTGTACCTTCATAAATATAACCGCATACTGTGCAAATAAATTTCTTCTTCATAATGTTATTGTTTTAATGGTTTGTATAATCTTTAATTATTTGTCTCTTTGCCACTTTCCTTCTCAAGACATTCCTTGCATACACCTTTATAGTATAGCTGCACGTCGCTCACCTGATGACCTGCTATCTCCTTGCACGAAAGCAATGGCGACACTTCGTCGAAGATGTCATAAACCTTGCGGCAGCGGTTGCAGTAGAAGTGAGCGTGGGCTTCTACATTGCCGTCGTAACACACTCGGTGGTCGTCGATGGTTATCATCTGAGCCGCATCATGCTCGGAGAACATGCGCAGCGTGTTGTACACCGTCGTGCGGCTTAGTGTTGGTATCTTGGAGCAAAGTCCGCGATAAACGTCATCCACCGTGGGATGGGTGAAGTGAGTGAGCAGATACTGCATAATGGCTATGCGCTGTACCGACGGCTTTATGCCGTGCTCAGTCAGTCGTGTAATTGCTTCTTTCTGGTTCATGCTGTTATGTCTTGACTTTTTGTTGTTAAAGCTCTCCACGCCGTTGACGTTTTATCATCATTCGGCGTGTTTTTCTTTTTCACATTGCAAAGATACAAAAGATTTTTGAACTGACAAAGATAAATTGTAACTTTTACAAAGTTTTATCTATTTTAATACTAAAGGAATGATTTTATTTTAGCACTGTCTTCACCATCTCCTCAAAATCGGCCTTCTGCATGGCTCCCATCTGTGCGGAAGGTTTTCCTTTTACGGGAATAAAAAGGAATGTAGGTATGCTCTGAATGCCAAAGGTCTGGGCAAGCTCCTGTTCCTTGTCGATGTCCACCTTATAGAAATCCACCTTTCCTGCATAGGTCTTCGCCATCTCCTCCACAATGGGGGCCATCATCTTGCATGGTCCGCACCATGTGGTATAGAAGTCGATTACGGCTGGGCGCGTGCCTTTATACACCCATTCGTCTGGATGCTCCACATAGTCCATTATCTTGTTGCGGAATTCTGCAGTGGAGAGATAGTCCACAGCACCTGCATTCTTGCCACTGTCTGTCTGGCTTTTTTCCTCAGCCACTTGCTCCACCTGTTTTTCCACATTCTTCTTGTTGCTTGAACAAGCCGAAAGCACAGTTGTCATGGCAAGCATAATATAAAATATACGTTTCATAAGCGTCTGTCTTTTTTTATTTAGGTTTATGATTTTGTTGCCTTCTGCAAAATTATAAATTAATATCGAGAAAACGGCAAACATACCAACAATTAATTTTATTACATGCCTACTTCTTTTTTCATTCAGCCAAGGCTGAACGGTTGGGCAATACGTATAAAACCACAAAGTATGTCGTGTTTCTTGTTCGTTCAGCCTTGGCTGGACGAACAAGAAACACGACATAAGCTTTGTACTAATGCAGCCATCACTACCAATTGTTTAATAAAAGAGAAGCAAAACACTTGCATAAACGGGAAATAATGATTAGATTTGCAAAAGAAACAAAACAACTAATACATTATACACAACAAATGGCAAAGCTAAAAATTGAGACACCCAAGGGCGACATCATAGTACGCCTCTACGACGAGACCCCGAAACATCGCGACAACATTCTGAAACTTGCAGGCGAGGGCTACTACGACGGTACGCTGTTTCATCGCGTGATTAAGGACTTCATGATTCAAGGTGGCGACCCCGACAGCAAGAACGCTCCTAAAAGCAAGCAGCTTGGCGCTGGTGGTCCCGACTATACCATAGAGGCTGAAATCAAGCCCAATCTCTATCACAAGCGTGGAGCATTGTGCGCTGCCCGACTTGGCGACGAGGTGAACCCCAACAAGGAGTCGAGTGGCAGCCAGTTCTACATCGTTTGGGGCGACACTTACAAGCCTGCGCAGCTCAAGCAGATGGAGAAACAGATGAAGCAAAACCAGGTGACCATCACCTTCAACGACCTCGTCACCTATCACAAGGACGAGATTATGGAGATGCGACGCAATCGCGACCGTGCCGGTCTGCAGGAGATGCAAGAGAAACTAATGAAAGAGGCTCAGGACATCTGCAAGGCCAATCCTGTGGGATTCAGCGAGGAGCAGACTGAGGCCTACACTACTGTTGGAGGCACTCCCTTCCTCGACGGCGAGTATACTGTATTTGGCGAGGTAGAAAGCGGCATGGACGTAGTAGAGGCTATCAACGCTGTTGATACCGACCGTGCCGACCGCCCTACAGACGACTTGGCTATGAAGGTTAGCGTTGTTGAGGAATAGTGTCATCCTATGATAACAAAGGACTCCATTGAATCGGCCTACTGCTTCATCCACCAGAAGTGGCGCGTTTACAAGTTCTCCACAATGGAATGGCAGAAAGACGACATCGAGTATGCCATTGCACAATATGTGGAGGGCATGGACCGCCAACTTTATGCAGCTATAGCCCATGGCAAACAGGACTTCCTAACCGACCACCGCTCTTTTGCAGATGACATGCAAAAGGCGGAGGAAAGGTTGGAAGAGTTTATCTTAACCAAACAATCCAACTTATGACCAACTCCCACGCCCTTACTATCTACAAGGCAAGTGCCGGAAGCGGAAAGACATTCACGCTTTCCGTGGAATACATTAAACTGCTTATTCTTAACCCTCAAAGCTATCGGTCCACCCTTGCCGTTACTTTCACCAACAAGGCAACGGAGGAGATGAAGCTGCGCATCCTAAGCCAGCTGTATGGCATATGGAAATTGTTGCCCGACTCACAAGGTTATATCGACAAGATTAAAGCCGACCTCGACGTTAGCGAGGGATATATGTCGGAAAGGGCGGGCATTGCCTTGCACAATATCGTGCACAACTACAGCTACTTCCGCATTGAGACTATCGACTCCTTCTTCCAAAGTGTGTTGCGCAACCTCGCAAGAGAGCTCGACCTTACTGCCAACTTGCGCATTGAGCTTAACGACCTTCAGATTGAGCGAAAAGCTGTTGACGAACTTATCGACTCGCTCAACGAGAACAGTGAACTGCTCACTTGGATTATGGAATATATACGCGAGAATATGGATGACGACAAAAACTGGAACGTCATCAGCCAAATCAAGAAGTTTGGCCAACATATCTTCCGCGAATATTACAAGACTAACAGCAACATCCTGAACGAACGATTGCTGCAAGAGGGCTTCTTCAAGCAATACACCTCCGAACTAAGACAGATTCGCAACGAGGCTGAGGTGGAGATGCAAAACGAGGCGGCTAAATTCTTCGACATTCTGAGCCAATACAACATCGATGTCGACAGCCTTAGCTATGGCAAAAGCGGTCCGGCTGGCTACTTCATCAAGATGAAGAATGGCATCTACGACAACACCATAGTGACGAAACGTGTGGAAAATGTGCTGAAAAATGGTGGCTTCGCTGGGTGGGTGAAATCAGACACTCCTAAGAAAGTTAAAGAAATGCTCAGCAATGTGGCTTCCGAAATGCTTTCGCCTCTTATGGCTCACGCCGAGAAGGTAAGACAAGAACACTGGCATGATTACGGCTCTGCCGTGCTCACTCTGCGACATCTTAACCAGCTCCGACTGCTCAACAGCATCGAGAATAAAGTGAGGGAGATGAATGTTGAGCAAAACCTGTTCCTGCTGAGCGACACTCACACCCTACTCCATTCGCTGATACGCGACACCGACTCGCCTTTCATCTTCGAGAAGATAGGCAACTATCTGGAGAATATCATGATTGATGAGTTTCAGGACACGAGCACCATACAGTGGCAGAACTTCAAGGTGTTGCTCGAGGAGTGCATGAGTCATGGCGAGGAACAGGGCAATCTGATTGTGGGCGACGTGAAGCAAAGCATCTATAGATGGCGTTCGGGCGACTGGCGAATGCTCAACAACATCGAACGTGAGTTTCCTTATATGCGCTCTATGCTCAACGTGCGTTCGCTTGACACCAACTACCGCTCGTCAAGAAGGGTGATAACGTTCAACAACGCGTTCTTCGAAAGAGCTGCCGAACTGGAATATCTCGAACAAAAGGCTGAGGCATCTGCCGAGTGTACTGCCAACTCTCCCGAACAGCTTAAGAAGGCTTATGCCGATGTGGCTCAACAAGTGCCTCCCTTCCGCAAAGACCAAGGTTTCGTCAGCATCAACCTCATTCCTAAGGACGACTATAAGCAAGCGACTCTCGAAAAGACGGCTGAAGCTGTGAGTCTGCTCCTCGACTCGGGAGCGGCTTGTTCGGACATTGCCATATTGGTGCGCTCCAACGACATCATCCAACTCATTGCCGAGTTCTTCGGCAAGGAACTGCCCGACGTGAAGATTGTGAGCGACGACGCTTTCCGTCTTGACAGTTCCGTGTCGGTCAACATCATTGTTTACGCAATGAAATGGCTTAGTCATCCCGACGACCGACTTGCCATGGCCTACATTGCCAAGGCCTACCAGACTTATGTATTGGGAAAGTCTGAGCAGGAAACCAATGATATGCTTGCTGCTGCCGAAGGTATAGAGAGATGCCTGCCGCCCAACTTGCCCGACCAACGTGTCGACCTGCTGTCGATGCCTATATTCGAGCTTGCCGAGCGTCTTTACACCTTATTTAATATAAGCAACATAAAGGGCGAGGATGCCTACGTTTATGCCTTCTACGACGCGCTCACTAATTTTCTCACCAACAACACTGCCGACATCGACTCGTTTGTGGAGGAATGGGACAACAGCTTATCGTCGAAGACAATCCAGGCGAGTGCCATCGATGGCATCCGTATCATCACTATACACAAGAGTAAGGGGTTGGAGTTCGAGCATGTCATCATCCCCTTCTGCGACTGGGCTATGGAGAAGAGCAACACTATATGGTGTACGCCTAAGGTGGCTCCCTACAATGAGCTGCCGCTCATACCCGTCGACTTCAGCGCTAAGCAGATGAAGGGCACTGTCTACGAGAGCGACTATATGGAGGAACATCTGCAGAATTGTGTGGACAATCTCAACCTGCTCTACGTGGCGTTCACACGCGCTGCGTCAAGCCTTTTCGTCATTGCGCGACGCGGCTCTGCCTCTACGCGCTCTTATGTGGTGGAACAAGCCATTACCCACATGACGCTTGAGGGGGGCTCTCTCGAAGGCGACCCGTCCAACAGTAAAAACGAGCTGCTTTTCACTTATGGACAATTGGAGGTGTTGGAGGCTAAGGCTAAGAAGAAGTCTGACAATATCTTCACTCCCGAGGTGGGCAACATGAACGTCAATATGGAGACTTTCAGCAGCAATGTGGAGTTCAGACAGAGCAACAAGAGCCGCGACTTCGTAACCGAGGCCGACGAGAATGGCGACGAGGAGGAGCAGAAGCAGATGAGCTATATCAAGACTGGCAAAATTCTGCACTACCTTTTCTCTACCATCAACACCACCGACGACATCGATACGAGTCTCGCTCAACTCGAAATGGACGGACTTATCGAGGAGAGTGGCACAAGCATTGAACGGCTTCGCAAGATGCTGCACAAGAGATTTGCCAACAAGCAGGTGGCCGACTGGTTCTCTTCACGATGGACCTTGTTCAATGAGTGTACCATTCTCGACTATGATGCTGCTACCGACACCGTGCACGAGCATCGTCCCGACCGTGTGATGAAGGACGAAAGCACTCAAGAGGTGGTGATTGTCGACTTTAAGTTTGGCTCGCCCAAGCCTGAATATGTGGAACAGGTGAACCGCTATATCGCACTCACCCGAAGCATGGGCTACGAGAATGTGAAAGGCTATCTGTGGTTTGTTTATTCAAACAGGATAGAACAAGTGGAATAAAAAAACTGACATCAATTGCTGATTGTCTGTTCTACCAACGGTAAACTATGAATTCAACAAAGACATTCCTGGAGTACGTCTCCGAGGACATCATAAACAAATGGGGAACCAACCTCTCGCGGGTGGCTGTGGTGTTCCCCAACAAGCGTGCCGCTCTCTTCATGAACGAGCATCTGGCACGCTACGCACAACAGCCTATGTGGAGCCCTGCCTACATTACCATTAGCGACCTGTTCCGCCGACACTCCGACTTGCAGGTGGGCGACTCCATTAAGCTTATATGCGACCTTCACAAGTCGTTCATTAAATGTACTGGTCTCACCGAGTCGCTCGACCACTTCTATGGTTGGGGACAACTCCTCTTGGCCGACTTCGACGACATCGACAAGAACATGGCCGATGCAGACAAGATTTTCTGCAATCTCAAGGACATACACGAGCTTGACGACATTTCCTATCTCGACGACGAGCAAAGGGATATGCTCAAACGTTTCTTCGCCAACTTCAGCGACGACCATGAGTCGGAGCTTAAGCGTAGATTCCTTAGTTTGTGGAGCCATTTCAGCGACATCTACCACGACTACAACGCACGCCTCTCCCAGCAAGGATTGGGCTATGAGGGCGCCGTCTACCGTGAGGTGGCTACCAAGGACGACCTTACGTTCAAATACGACCGCTACATCTTCGTGGGCTTCAACCTTCTGCAACAAGTGGAGCAGAAACTCTTTGCCCGACTGAAAAAGATGGGCAAGGCCTACTTCTATTGGGACTTCGACGAATACTATATGCCTCGGCACAAAACGTCGAGTGCCACCGACGCTGGCCATTACATATCTATGTATCTTGAGCATTTCCCCAACGAGCTCGACTCTCGCTCTATGGACATCTACGGCAATATGCGCAAGCCTAAGCTTATCAGCTATCTCACGGCTGCTACCGAGAACATACAGGCAAGATACGTGAGCCAATGGCTCCGTGGACAACAACGCTACAAGGACGGTAGACATACGGCTGTGGTTATGTGCGACGAGAATATCTTGCTGCCCGTGATGCACAGTCTGCCCAACGAGGCCGACAAGGTGAACATCACAAGCGGTTTCCCCTTGGGCATGACTCCAGTGGCTTCGCTCATTTCAGAGCTATTCGACCTCTACACCTCTGGCTCCATTAACAGCAGCGGGCGCTACCGCACGCTCCTTGTCTCTAAAGTGCTCACTCATCCCTATGCCCACTACATCTCGGAGGAGGCGAAAACGATATTCCAGAAACTTAAGGACGAGCATATATTCTATCCCGACCGACTGCAACTCACAATGAACGACGAGGACGAGGGACTGAGCCTGCTGTTCCCTAAGTCTACCAACTTCACTGCGATTGACAACTCACCCAACGCTCCTATCATCAACATTGGCAACATTGCCTTGCTGCAACAGATTGGTGCCTTGATAAAACGTGTGGGAGTGAAGGCTAAGGACGAGAGCGACGCCTTGTTCCAGGAGTCTTTATTCCGTATGTACACCATCATCAACCGTCTGGAGCAACTTGCCTCCTCGGGCGACATGGATGTTGACATCACTACTTTGCGAAGACTCACCAAACAGCTCATCACCACTACCACAATTCCGTTTCATGGCGAACCCGTTGTGGGCATACAGATAATGGGTGTGCTGGAGACTCGAAACCTTGACTTCGACCATGTGCTGCTGCTGTCGTGCAACGAGGGCAACATGCCTAAGGGCGTGAACGACGCTTCGTTCATACCCTATTCCATACGCAAGGCTCACGGACTTACCACCATCGACAACAAGGTGGCTATCTACTCCTACTATTTCCACCGACTCTTGCAACGTGCTCACGACGTTACCATTGTCTACAACAACACTACCGACAACGGACAAACGGGCGAGATGAGCCGGTTTATGCTGCAACTCATGGTCGACGGCACTCACAAGATTAGTCATTTTAATCTGTTGGCGCAAAACGCCACATCGCCTCTTGTCACCAAGGCTATCACTAAGGATGCCAACATTCAGCAGATGCTTGACAGCATGACGAGCATTTCGCCTTCTGCCATCAACCGATACATCATGTGCCCGCTCATCTTCTTCTATCAGGATGTGGTGAAAATTCTACAGCCCGACTGTGATGACGACACTGTGGACAGCCGTATGTTTGGAAACATCTTCCACAAGGCGGCTCAGTTTATCTACGAGAATGTGGCAAGCCGAAAGGGAATTGTCGAGAAGACGCATCTGCAGAAATTTCTCAACGACAAGAAACTGATGGAGAGTGTGGTGGACCGTGCCTTCAACGAGGAACTCTTCAAACTGCCGGCATCGGCTGCTGCCAACACTACACGTCCGCCTGAATACAACGGATTGCAGATTATCAACCGCAACGTGATTATCGAATATCTGCAGCAACTTCTCAAGACCGACCAGCGCCTTGCCCCTTTCACCATTCTTGGCATTGAGAAGAAGGCCTACAACTACATCGTCTTCGAAACGATGGATGGCACTAAGCGCAAGCTTAGCATAGGCGGAGTTATCGACCGTCTTGACTTGGTGACCGACAAAGCCACGGGCGAACAAACAATAAGGGTGATTGACTACAAGACGGGAAGTCCTTTAAAGTCGACAATAAAGAATATGGAGGAAGTGTTCGCTGGCCTCAGCAGCAAGCATTCCGACTACTATCTCCAGACGTTTCTCTATGCTTTCATTGTCAACAATTCGAGCAAGCTTAATCCCTCTCGAAACAATGTGAGTCCTGCCTTGCTTTTCATCAAGCAGGCTTCAAACGAAGACTACGACCCCGTGCTTGATATCGACGCTCACAGAATATCCGACATCGGCATTTATCAGGCTGAATACATGAAACTGCTGAAAGAAAAGCTCTGCGAGATTTTCAGCAAAGAGGTTCCTTTCACTCCTACTGAAAATAGTGGGAAATGTAAAAATTGCACATACAGGAAATTGTGCGGAAAGTAAAAAAGTGAAGAGTGAAGAGTGAAGAGTGAAAAATCCATTTCTCCATAAATTTCCCCTCTTCACTCTTCACTCTTCACTCTTCACTCTTCCCTCTTCCCTCTTCACTCTTCCCTCTTCCCTTTCCTAAAATGGTGCCGGTTCACCAAACGGTCCCTCATCAGGCAATCCGCCAAAGGCATCGGGTGGCAAAGGCATATCGCCAGCATTCATCTTGCTGCCGATAATCTCCGAACCAACGGGAGGCATATCATTCAGAGGAGCCGACTGCTTCACAGGGTCTTGGAAGCGGGTAAACTCTCCACGGAATGTAAGCAGCACATCACCCGTGGCACCCTTACGGTGTTTGGCAATGATAATCTGAGCCATACCGCGAAGGTCATTGCCCTTCTCGTCCGTAAGGATATGATAGTATTCCGGACGATGCACAAAGAGCACCATATCGGCATCCTGCTCAATGGCTCCCGACTCACGAAGGTCGCTAAGCTGAGGACGCTTACCCTCAAGTCCCTCACGGTTCTCAACAGTACGGTTCAACTGCGATAGAGCCAGGATAGGTATGTCAAGCTCCTTGGCAAGTCCCTTGAGTGACTGCGAAATCTTCGACACCTCCTCCTGGCGGCTTCCGAAACGCATACCGTTGGCATTCATCAGCTGCAAGTAGTCAATCATTATTATCTTCACACCCTTCTCGCGCACAAGTCGGCGTGCCTTGGTGCGAAGCTCAAATATCGACAGACCCGGAGTATCGTCAATGAAAAGAGGAGCACCCTGAAGGTTACGGATGTTCTTGTCCAATCTCTCCCACTCGTCTTCCGAGAGCTGACCGTTAAGCATCTTGTTGCCCGGTATCTCACACACATTCGAGATAAGACGGTTGACAAGCTGCACATTGTTCATCTCAAGCGAGAAGAAGGCAATAGGGGTGTTGTAGTCCACGGCAATGTTCTTTGCTAATGAGAGGGCAAACGAGGTCTTACCCATCGCAGGACGTCCTGCTATAATCACAAGGTCGCTGCTCTGCCATCCACTCGTCTTCTTGTCGAGCTCCTCATATCCAGTAGGCACACCCGTAAGACCTCCGGCATTGGCCGAAGCCTTCTGAAGTATTTCTATGGCACGCGTGATAACGGGGTCCACCTGCGTGTAGTCCTTCTTCATGTTGCGTTGCGAGAGTTCAAACAGCGAGCCCTCCGCCTCCTGCATCAGCTCATCCACGTCTTGAGTCTCGTCGAAGGCCTTTGTCTCCACAACACTCGCATAGGAGATGAGCTGGCGTGCAAGAAACTTCTGAGCGAGAATCTTGGCGTGATACTCTATATGGGCCGACGAGGCAACATGCGAGCTAAGCTCCACAATATATGGAGCTCCACCCACCTCGTCTATTGTTCCCTCGCGCTTCAGCTCGTCCACCACAGTCATAATGTCCACAGGGTTCTCGTTCATCGAGAGCGTCTGTATGGCATTATATATCTTCTGATGCCGAGGCTCATAGAAAGTCTCCGGTCGCAAGGTCTCCGACACCATCGAGAAGGCATCCTTGTCGATCATCAAAGCACCGAGCACCACCTTCTCTATGTCCACCGCCTGTGGTTGCAGATGGCCGTAGTTCTTGTCAAAAGCCTTCTGGGCAGGACGTGCGGTCGATTTGCCTTGCGGTCGGTTGTCAGTATTTGTACTTGGCATAAGTTCTTTTAAGGATTATTTATCCACTCTGTTATTCTCTGGGAACACCACGGTAGGCTTAAACTCCTTAGCCTCCTCAAAGTCCATTAGCGCGTAGGACATGATTATCACGGTGTCGCCCACCTGCACCTTGCGTGCTGCTGCTCCATTAAGGCAGATGCAGCCCGAGCCTCGCTCACCCTTGATTATATAGGTGTCAAAACGCTCGCCATTGTTGTTGTCTACAATCTGCACCTTCTCTCCGGCTATCATATTGGCCGCGTCCATAAGGTCTTCGTCTATGGTGATGCTTCCCATATAGTTGAGGTTGGCTTGAGTCACCTGCACGCAATGCAGCTTCGACTTGAGTACTTCTATCATCATAATGATTTATGTGGAAAAAGTATTTTTGCTTTATCTTTATTATTTGTTCTTGTATGTGATGTGGTCGATAAGACGTATCGGTGTCTTGCCACAATACACAGTTATACAGCCTGCTATGTAGTCGCTGTCCTCCCAGTTCTCCACGTCGAGCAAGGTGTTGCCATCCACAATCGAGAAGTATTCCACCTCAAGACCGTCCACAGCATTAATGTCGCTCACCACCTTGTCGTGGGTCTCCTTCAGAGTGTGGGTCTTGCCATACTCCACACTATTCTTCAATGCCTCATAAATCTTTGGGGCAATGGCACGCTCGTCGGCAGAAAGCAAGGTATTGCGCGAACTCTTGGCAAGCCCGTCCGCCTCGCGCACAGTCTCACACTCCACAATCTGGAGCTTAAGGTCGAGATAGCGCACAAGAGCCTTTATCACTGCTATCTGCTGCCAGTCCTTCTCGCCAAAATAGGCACGGTCGGGACGCACGATATAGAACAAGCGCGACACTACCTGACACACTCCATTGAAATGGCCCGGACGATGAGCACCCTCCATAACGGTGGTTACAGGCGGAAAAGCAAACTGGCGCTTGTCGGGAGTAGGATACATCTCTTCTACCGATGGGGCAAACACATAGCTTGCTCCACACTCCTCAAGCAGACTGCAGTCGGCATCAAGAGTGCGAGGATAACGCTCCAAGTCGTTCTTGTCGTTGAATTGGGTAGGATTGAGAAAAACCGAAACTACCGTCACATCATTCTCCTTAACACTACGTTTCACCAAAGAGGCGTGGCCCTCGTGAAGCGCGCCCATTGTCGGCACCAGTCCGACTGTCTTACCTTCTTTACGAACTTCAAACAACTCATTCTGAAGTTCAACAATACTTCTGAAAAGTTTCATCTTAACTATTTTTTTAAAAGCCTATGGCTTGTCGTCTTTTCAATTATCGGTGCAAAATAACAACTTTTTTCTTAAATATAAAAGAATAACTCTAAAAATATATCAAAACAACCTATTAATTAGCGTTATTCAAGAAAAACAACCGATATATGAACTTTTTTTTGTACCTTTGCAGTCGGACGTGCGCATGTACACATCATGCAAACCTATCTGTTGCGCATGACTATGCAAACGCCCAACATAAAAATACATAAAGAGCATGGCAAAGAAAATCTTATTCATCAATCAGGAAATATCCCCGTATGTTCCAGAGTCTCCACTTTCAGTAATGGGAAGAGATCTTCCAAGCAAGATGCAGGAAGAAGGATTGGAAATCCGCACATTCATGCCTAAATGGGGCAACATCAACGAGCGTAGAGGTCAGCTGCACGAGGTGATTCGTCTGTCGGGCATGAACCTCGTCATCGACGATACCGACCACCCGCTGATTATCAAGGTGGCTTCCATACCGCAGACACGACTCCAGGTTTACTTCATCGACAACGACGACTATTTCCTTAAGCGCAAGATGGCTACCGACGACAATGGTGAGGAATACGACGACAATGGCGAGAGAGCCATCTTCTTTGCACGTGGCGTTTTGGAGACTGTCAAGAAGCTCCGCTGGTCGCCCGATGTAATCCATTGCCAGGGATGGATGGCCTACATAGTGCCTCTGTTCATCAAGGCTGCCTACAACACCGAGCCGGCATTTGCCGAGACTAAGGTTGTCACTTCTGTGTTCAAGGATGGACTCACCAAGAATATTGGCGACAACTTCAAAAACTGCCTTGTGTTCAAGGACATCACTGTTGACAGCCTGTCCGACTATAAGGACGACTTCGACTATATGGAGTTCTGCAAGCTCGCTATCGACAACAGCGATGCCGTGGTTGAAGCCGAGGATGGTGCCAACCCTGAGCTTATCGAATACGCCAAGAGCAAGGGATTACCCGTACTTGCCTATCCCGGAGAAGATTACACCGAGGCATACAAGGCGTTCTACGAGGCTCTGTAATTAGAGGGAGTAGAAAATAGAAAAACCAATAATATTTGTATATATTATGAACATTAAATACTGGGCAAGCCTTGCGCTTGCCTCTTTTTTCCTTGTGTCATGCGACGATACTACCGACAACATCGGCTCGTCGCTCATCGACAATGTGGACAAACTGCACATCACTACCGACACGTTTACCGTATCTACACGCTCCATTGTTGCCGACTCTGTCCTCTCACGCAACATGACTGGCTATCTTGGCAAGGTGCGCGACCCTGAGACAGGAGCCTATCTCTCGAGCAGCTTCATGACTCAGTTCTATTCGCCCGAGAATTTCTCCTTCCCCGACAAGGACAGCATACAAAGCCGTGACGAGCTGGGCGAGGTAATGGCCGACTCATGCGACATCCGACTCTACTATAACGGATTCTATGGCGACTCTCTTGCCACAATGAAGATGTCGGTTTACGAGCTTACAAAGCCTGTTGAGGAACAGAAGTTTTTCTACTCTAACTTCAACCCCGAGAAGGAGTATATCAACGGCAACGAGAACAAGACTAATAAGGTGTACACCCTGGTCGACCTTAACGTCGACGAGAAAACACGCTACAGTAAAGACTATATGCCGGCAATACGCATCTCTCTCGACAAGGAATATGGCACTAAGATTCTCAAGGCTTATTACGACAATCCTAACGCCTTCAAGAATGCCTACTCCTTCATACACGATGTGATGCCTGGCTTCTACTTCAAGAGCGTGGGCGGATTAGGCTCTATGGCCTATATCTCGCTTAGCCAGCTCAACGTCTACTTCCGCCACAAGACAACTACCACTGCTTCCGACGGAACCAAGCGCGACACCATTATCACTTCGGTTGGTGCTTTCCCAGGAACAGAGGAGGTGCTTCAGACTACGACTGTGAGCAACGACAAGTCTACTCTGCAGAAGCTCGTCAGCGACAACTCTTGCACATATCTCAAGAGCCCCGCAGGCATCTTCACCGAAATGCGCATTCCAGTGAAGGATATTGTGGAGAAGCAATACATAGGCGAGGATGGCAAGACCTATAGCCATAAGAACGACACTATCAACTCGGCTAAGGTGGTGCTCACTCGCATCAACAACGCTCAGGACAGCGAATACACACTTGCCATTCCTCAGACGTTGCTGATTCTGCCTAAGGCCGACATGTACTCGTTCTTCGAGAAGAAGAAGGTGGCCGACTACAAGACGTCGTTCCTTGCAACCTACAATAGCTCGACCAACACCTACACGTTCAACAACATAGGCGGTCTTGTGAAGTATCTCTACGAGAATGGCGACCGGACTAAGGCCGATTGGGACAAGGTGGTTATCATACCAGTGAAAACAACCTACAACACCACATCAACCACCAAGGAACTTATTGCCGTCAATCACGACATGTCGCTTGCAAGCACCCGACTCGTTGGTGGTCCCGAAAGCAAGTATGGCGACATTAAGATTAGTGTCATCTACAGCAAGTTCAAATAAACCGTCTGGTCATCATATTTTTCAACATAAAGAGAAATGGCAGACAACTTTCTTGAACGCCAACGACGCGACTACGAGGAGCGCAAGCAACAATGGCAGAAGAGCAACACTAAGAAAAGCGTCAGCGTAGCGGCAATACTCAGGAAGTCGCGCGAACGCTTCAACAATGACTGAGCACATAGCTTAATATACAGCAAAGGCGGATGCCCGAGACCAAAAGTCTTGAGCATCCGCCTTTGCTATATTTATGCCTATGCTATCCAAACATCCAAGCCTCACCATAGGCTTCACGTCAACCTCTTCTTGGCAACCATGACGTAGGAATCTCCTTGTAGTTCATATCACCGGCATCGGTCAT
Source organism: uncultured Prevotella sp. (assembly GCA_934230115.1). Classification (GTDB taxonomy): domain Bacteria; phylum Bacteroidota; class Bacteroidia; order Bacteroidales; family Bacteroidaceae; genus Prevotella. The sequence continues at coordinate 31,294 of CAKQEI010000022.1, forward strand.
ATCTATCAGTTTCAAGTGCCACGCATCCTTTCCACGACGTTCACCATATATAAAATACACCTTGTAGGGATTGTCACGCATTATCAGATACTGATCCATAAACTGGAATATCCTTTCATTAGCCATACACTCCCTTCCATGCAACGGAATGCCAGCCATGTCTCTGTACTTATAGAAATAATAGTTATGGCCCACTCTCAGCATGTCCATAAACCCGACACGCTCAACCACCGGCCTTCTGTCAAACTCCTGCATGGTATACAGATTCACCCATGTTGTCGTCTCCTCTCCTGCAAACACCACCTCCGCAATATTGTCGTCCGAGAGCCTCACACTCGTCAAGCCCTCCAATATCACACGATGGCTGTTGTTGCTTATGGCATATTCTCCGGTAAGATAATGCTCGCAGACGTATGCGTCCTTACTGTCAAACTCCTTTCCTCTATTCTTGTTTACAGCATAATAGGCATAAGTCACAAGGCACTCCTCCCCATTGATAGTTTTATGTATACCACCGCTCAGCGGCCTGCGCTTCTCTCCCGTGATATAATTACTGTCATGGGTAGCAATCTCCTGCATAGAGCCGCTTGCATTATCCATATACACATACTGCTCCTTGGCTCCAACCGTCATTGCCGACCATGGAGCCCTCCTACCTACATACACAACACTCCCATTCACATTGTGCATCAAGTAGTACTTCTTTATGCCATGCTCCGTCCTACTGGCCAACCGCCAGTTAAACCTCATATCATCGTATGTCGTATATCCCATCATGTATCTTCGCGACACTTAACATTCAACATTTAACACTGTGAAAAAATATAACATTTAACACTGTGAAAATGTAACATTTAACCATGTAAAATCTTAAAGCTTAGCAATTTCTTCCTGTGAAAGGCCTGTTGCTTTCATTATATTGTCAATAGACATCCCCATTTCAAGAAGCTTCTTGGCGATTTCCATAGCTATATTTTTCTCCTTTTACAACTCCTTTCTCTTTTGCCTGTTCAAACAAATTATCGAGTAATTCTTTATTTATTTCCATACCTTTATATTCAATTATTGGGCATCCGCTTCGCCCTTCTCGGAACAAAGAGGTAGAAGCAGAATGCCCAAATAGCCTTTAATAATTTCATTATATTCAATATCTACGCAACACGACTTGGAATGCTTCTGCATAGTTACAGCCCCACTGACTTCCGCGCATAGCTGCCAAGCCTGTGATATACTCTACACTTCGAGGATGTGGATAAGGACGCATTACGCCACGATACATAGAAAGAGCCTTGCACTTAGCCTGCACACCATTCTGACCTACCTCAACATAACAGTTAGGGCGGAATAGATTCATCGCATCGTTGATAGCCCACTCCGAACATGATGGTACTTCCATATACCAAAACTCCTTCACAGGCTTTACTGTCGGCTGACGCTGGAACAAACGTATAGCCCCCTGACAGGCCATTGAGGTTTGCAAGTGGTCGTTGTTCGTGTCAGCAGGATGATGAGTAATCACAATATCAGGCTCGCTTTCACGGATTGCGCTCTCAATGAACTGCACCAATTTCAAGTGCGGCACAGTATTCATCTCAATATTTGGGAAAGTCGCCTCATACTTCTTGCTCACACCAACATAGTTGGTTGCAGCATCCGTGTCACCTTCTAACTCAGCATCCTAAGGACGAAAAGCCCTTGCCTTTGCCTCCGTACACATAATTGCTACATCCACTTCGTCGCCCTCATGACTCCATTTCCACATTGACGCACCAGCCCCGAGCACCTCGTCATCGGGGTGGGCCACTACTAATAAATACTTCATATAATTGATTTTAATGAATTAAAATCTTAAGAAAGAATAGTCGGTGTTCGATAAAGGGAACACCAACTCTATAGACACCTACCTTTGCAAGTGCCTATATAATATATAATGAGTAAAAAAATAAAAGATTAGAACCCCATTGCAGTATCGCTCTGCACTATGCCGCCACTCGGATGAGGCAAATATTGAATTTTGAATATTGAGTGTTAAATGTTAACTTGTCAGTGTGCTCATAACCCACCAAGTAAACATTTAACACTTAACATTTAACACTGTGAAAATAGAACATTTAACCATGTAAAATCTTAAAGCTTAGCAATTTCTTCCTGTGAAAGGCCTGTTGCCGTCACTATACTGTCAATAGGCATTCCCATTTCAAGAAAAGTGTTTATCCTCTGCAAAGATATACATTATAGCTTTAAGATATAGTTTCAAACAATTCCCTTACTGTATATACGGGTAAAGAGGAGTTACTAAAATCCTTTTTGTTACGCGTTACAATACAATCCGCATTAGCATTAATCGCTGTTTTATTTTGAGTAGCATCTTCATAATCTTTCCAATCTGACGACAGCATTTCAACTACAGTACGCCCT
>CAKQEI010000023.1 GCA_934230115.1 uncultured Prevotella sp.
TCCAAACACAGAAACAAGTCGGAAATCCTCATAGCCAAACTCCCTTAAATGCCAAACATGAGGAATGCGCCTTGCCATAGATACGTAAGCTCCCATGTCTATCACACTCGAATTTGAATGCACCATGTCAAATCTGACATTTCGGAGTTTGAATATCAGGCAAACATTTCGTATAATAAAAGACAAAAAGATTTTTAATTTCTCTATGAAGGATTTGCCAACAGCCAGCTTAAACTTAACCAACGGAACCACATAGCATTCTATGCCCCTTGCTTTGCATTCCGATGCAATGGACTGACCGTTGCGAGTGGCTTCACGTGGACAAACCACAATAGGAATAACATTGTGGTTGGCACGCAATTCCTCTATAAGTTGAAGCATACTCCTGTTGGCTCCATCCATAGCGCCCACATGTGTTATATATAAAACACGCATAATCAAACAAACCTTTGTCCTAATTCCGCCTTAATATCTTCCACAATATATGTATCCGACATTATCTGATACCCATACTTGGGATCGTGAATCTGCTGTCCTACTGTAGAATTGTAGAATATCAGCATAGCACGTTTATTCGATATTTGGAGTTCACTCGCCAACTGTATTATTATACGAGTTATTTTTCTATACAGTATATAATCTTTCATATAATGTATTGTTATTCTTGCTCATGTTCATAGTAGTACCGTTTTCAGTACCATCCAACTGGTACTGGAGTTTCATATAGGTGGTACTGGAGTTTCACTTATGTGGTACTGGAGTGTTACTTATGTGGTACTGGCAAAGGACTTAAATCCGAAACTTGAGTTAATTATATATCCTTTAAGGTTATTTCCAAAGGTTGAATGGTGTATTTTCTTCTGCGATAGGCATTATATATAAACGGAAACAAACTAACGACAGACATTATCTTTCGCAAGAACGCCATCTTGTTTCTTTTTCTTATTGCCTCTTTAATTTTACTTTCTGATGCACCAAGCATTTTCATTGTCATCAATCTCTCGTTCCATAATTTCGTAAAGGAATCAAGACGAGTAGAAGCACCCATCTCATTCTCAAACAATGAAATAACTCCATCATATACAACAAAAGGCTCATCATTAAGCATCATCTGCATAAACACATAATAATCACCAGCAATTCTAAACTCCGTGGGGAACAAATACTTCTTATGGATTGACAATCGTGCAAAAGTACCTTGGTGTCTGAATACTGGTCTCTCCCATACATCTTTGTCAGAAGCCTTATACATGCAATCAATATATCCCTCTTTGATATAATTTCTTGTTCCTCCTGCAATTAATGTCTCGCCATTGTCGTCATACCATTTGAATACCTCATCGATAATGGTTGGTTTGATAAAGTAATCACCAGAATTAAGGAAAAGAATCCATTCGCCTGTTGCAATTCCTATAGCCTTGTTCATTGCGTCAAATATTCCCTTGTCGGGCTCCGACACCCAATAAGCAAGCCTATCGGCATAACGCTCTATTATTTCCTTTGTTCCATCCGTGCTATTGCCGTCAATAACAATATACTCGATGTTCGGATACGTCTGCTTCAAGACATTTTGAATGGTCTTCTCTACTGTGTCCTTACAGTTGTATGTAACTGTTACTATTGATATTTTGGGAGTTTCTTTCATTAATTCAGTTTTTAAGTGTTTCGTTATAAAGGGCTATATATTGTTTTGCCACATTTTCAGGTGCAAACTTTTCTGTAGCCAACTGTCTTATTTCTGTTTGGTTGTATTTATTGCCAAGCACTCGTTTTATTGCCTGGGCTATCTCATACGGAGTGCCACCACACAAGGCTCCGTTGCCTTCGTCAATTATTTCTGCGGCAATACCAACTGGAGTACTGACAACAGGTGTGCCGCAATACAAGGCTTCAACAACAGTCTTGCCAAATGACTCTTGAGCTGAAGGCGAGACAAAAGCATCTGAGGCTGAATACACGAGCGACATACGACGGCGGTCGCTAATGGAACCAAGGGTTATAACATTGGGATTCGTTATCTCCACATCACATTTGCCTACGCACAAAAGCTTTATGCGTTTGTCGTCTAATATGTCGAGGGCTTCAAGCACCTCCACAAAACGCTTGCGCTTCTCGCTCAAAAGACAACATACAAATGATAGCACTATGTCGTCGGGATTTATTCCTAACTCACATCTTGCCTCATTACGCTGAAACATAGTATAATCATCAGGACTTATGGCATTATAGATGATTGTGTTAGGACGATTAGCAAGAAAATCCACACCATCGCAGAAATGGCGCATTATTTCCGATAAAGAAACAATAGAGAGATTCGAGCAACTTTCTATGGCATTACGCTTTATATCCAAGAACTCATCCTCCAAGTCGGCAAATTCCTTATAATGAACTTGCTTCGTCTCGGCATAATGAAAACCTCCAAGTCCGGGATTCTCATCACGCATAGTCCACACTATCGGTTTCTTCACATTCTTAAAGAAAGACGGAATGTCGACAAAGCCCGATACGAAATGCAGATTGATTACGTCTGCCCATTCCACAAGAGGATGACATGACACGTCGTATTGAGTGATGGGTGAGCTGAACGGTATGGCGATTTTCTTTTTTATATTGTATATACGTCGGTGAGTCCTGTCGTATTGATTGAGTGTCAGTCCCAGACGGCGAGCTATCTTCTGCAAGAGAACCACGTACTTATTGCTTCCCCACACATTTTGGTTGGGGTGCATTTCTGTTACTGTAGCATCCTTGCCTTGCTTTATGGCGACAAGCACACGGCTGTCAACGCCTAATTGCAGTAAAGCTCTATGCTGGTTCATCAATCCCATACCAGCTCCACCACCATCTGTCAGGGCTATATGTAGTATCTTCATAGATTTGCTTATTAATTTTGCTGTAATCAAACAAATCTTTGTCCTAATTCTGCCTTAATATCTTCTACAATATATGTATCTGACATTATCTGATACCCATACTTTGGATCGTGAATCTGCTGTCCTACTGTAGAATTATAGAATATCAACATTGCACGTTTAGTAGATATATGCAATTCGCTCGCCAACTGAATTATTATTCGAGTTATTTTTCTATATAGTATATAATCTTTCATAAATAATCTACTTAGTTTCAACTTCAAATGACTTTACAAATCTTATATATCGGTCTATAATTTCTTGATTACTAATACATATTTGATGATGCAACCGCTCGTTGACAAGTTTGTCCATTGCCATTTCTGCTGTCATAAAACCATCAATATAAGCATCAACAGTAGAAATAACGTGGTCGTTGGCTATTCCTCCTTCTATCCAATCATATCCAAGCCAAGGCTTCTGCTGTTTACGGCTATGCGCAATAAAATTCAGCCATTCTATATTATATTCAGGAAAAATCTTTACTTTATACTTATTATCTTCCAAAAATTCTTCCATATCAATACTATAAACATTGACAATAGCCTTAGAATTTCTATGACGTGACGCTTTAGTCACAGACCAATTTATAGCCTGCTCTTTATCATTGGTGACATAGAAACCTGGACCAAAATCAACAGCAGAACGCCCAACATGAGTTAGAGGTTCAGCAACCTGTATTGTTGCTCCATGATAGAGTATATTGTCATTCTTGCTCATGTTCATAGTTGTAGAGTGTTTCTATAATATCGTCAGCAACATATTCGGCACTTTGTGTATGAAGCGTATCATAGTATTTGATAAGCCTGCCGTCGATAAGTCCTTGTCGCTCCAACCTACGAACAAGTTCCGTCGGAGTGATTTCCATTTTCTTTGCTGCTGTTTCTATAGCTATAATGCAGAATTGCATTACATCACTTTCATGTGTGCGTGGACTACCTTCCATACTTTTATGTTTTTATATATTACAAAAGTACTGATTTTCAACCTAACCAACAATTATTACCTGCGTATTAACACTATTTTCAATACTGCTCTCTCCTCACTCGTAAGTTCTATGCTACCCTTTGGCGGAACAAACTCAGATTCTATCTCAATGACAGTTGGTTCACATGTACCGAACTGGTTGATTTCGTTTATCGTCGTCACAAGAAGTTTCATAGGTCATGATACGTTACAACATACTTGCCTCAATAATTACAATAAGCTTGACGCACGCTCCCAGTACCGTTTTCAGTACCATCCAACTGGTACTGGAGTTTCATATAGGTGGTACTGGAGTTTCACTTATGTGGTACTGGAGTGTTACTTATGTGGTACTGGCAGGTAGCCAACTGTCTTATTTCTGTTTGGGTGTATTTATTGCCAAGCACTCGCTTTATTGTCTGGGCTATTTCATACGGAGTGCCACCATCTGTCAGGGCTATATGTAGTATCCTCATATATTTGCTTATTAATGTTACCTAAACCAACAATTATTACCTGCGTATTAACACTCTTTTTATAGCCGCTCTCTCGTCCCCCGTCAATCCTATGCCATAAATCAGCAATATGGTTAGAACTACGGTTGCTCCGATAGTGGCAATACTCTCAAGGGCACTCTCTATATCCAAGAACGAGTGGAGATAGAAACCTGCGGCTGCTATGATGCCTATAACCATAGGGCGTCCGTAAGCCTCGCGTGCATATCGCCAAGAGTCGAAGCCGAGCAGACGATGCATCAGATAAAGCTGCACGCCACGCTGAAGCACGTCTGCCACAAGGAATAGCACAAGGATGCTGTAGGCAGGATAACCATTGTCGAACAATATGTAGCCAACGGGGATGCAAGCGATGAAGAAGGCGCTGGTGTTGACTTTAAACCATTTTATACGGCCCGTGGCGTTGATAAGATTGAATATGCCGCCACATGTCAACGACATTCCTCCCACTATAATATTAAGATAGGTGAGCATATATGCCCCATCCGGCACTTTGCCAAGCCAGAGCCTGAGCACAAAGTCAAGCTCTATGAGCAAAGGGATGCACAAAAGCTCGAACATCAGGATGTTTATGCGCCCTATCTTGTTGCATAGATATGTGCATCGGTCGTTATCGCCCGCGGCATACGACTGTATTATCTGCGGAGCCGAGGCGCTATCGAAACTGCCCGTAAACGACATTATGCTTTGGTTTACCGTGCGGCTTATGGCGAAGGCTCCATTCATAGCCGTGCCAAAGAAACTGTTGAGCAGCAGGTCGCTACCCGACGAACGCACCATATATGCCATAGTGGCAAGCACATTCCATCCGCCAAAGCTCAGCACCTCGCGATAGCGTTGCCATCCGCCTACGAACCTATATTTAATAATGTGTGCCCAATTGCGGTAAGCCACCCAATGATACACCACAAACGTATTGGCTGTGGTAAGCGAGAATATTATGCTGTAGACACGCAAGGCATAATCGCCATGATAAAGACTGAGCATAAGGATGCAACCCAAGCGCACAAGCGAATTGACTATATCCATGACAGCCATAAACTTAAAACGCTCATGGGCTGCAAACAGACTCTGGTAGGGTCCGTTGACGATACCAAGACAAGCCGTAATGATGCTTATGTGGTATACAAATACAGCATCTGCCAATTTGCCAGGCTCCACGTTGAGCCTGTTGTAGACATACCACAGACCTATTGTCTCGGCAAGAGCGAAGATGATGATGGCAAGGCAAACGTGCAGCAGCAGGTTGATGTTGAACGAAGCGTTCACGTCGCCATCCTTCTTGCCCATCTCAGTATTGAAGAAGCGCGACGTGGCACTTGCCAATGAGTTGCTTATAAAGGTAAACATGGCAAGAACTCCACCCACCACGGCAAACAATCCGTAGTCCGACACACCCAGTATCTCCAACGCAAGACGCGAAACATACAGTCCTATCACCATTGTGGTGAGAAGGCGCACATACATAAACGCCGTGTTCTTGGCTATGCGACGATTAGCACTCCTCATTTTCTTTTTATCGTTTTTGATTTCTCGTCATAATAGCCATAGTGGTAGCCGTTACGGTAGCCATAGTTATAGCCATAGCGATAGCCGTAGCGTCCATTCGATTTTGTGCCATTGAGAATGATGCCTATATTCTTGTATTTTCCGTTAATAGAGTCTATCTCCAGGTCCTCCACCTTCTTGCGCGCAAACATTCCGGCACGTATTACGAAGAGAGTACGGTCGGCATTGCGCTCTATAAGTCCTGTGTCGGCAAGTGTTTCTGTTGGCGGACAGTCGATTACAATAAAATCATAGAGCGGACGCAACTCCTGCAGCATGAGCAGGAGTCGGCGGTTGGAGAGCAGCTCTGTTGGGTTAGGCGGGATGGTGCCAGCCGTGATGATGTCAAGAGTGGGATACGCATCGAGATGGTGGATAATGTTGAGCAGGTCGTCCTCGTTCTCGGCAAGATAGTCCGACAGTCCCTTGTGCGATGTGCCGAACACTCTTGAGGCAGAGGCATGGCGCAAGTCGCCGTCAACGAAGAGCACACGCTTTCCGCTCAGCGAGAGCGACACGGCAAGGTTGGTAGCCACGAACGTCTTGCCCGAGCCCTCGTAGCTTGAGGTCACGATATACACATTCTTCTCGCCGGGCTTTCCGGTCATAAATTCGAGGTCGGTACGGAGCATTCTGAATGCCTCGTTCACGATGTCCTGCTTGCCCTGTCCCACTACGATGTTCTGCGTTCTCTGCTTCTTCTTCTTTCTACTGAACAATTTTGCAAACGGGTTCTTCGACTTCTTCGGTTCAATAAACGGCACTTCGCCGATGAATGGCACAGTAGTCTTGCGCTCTATGTCGTATTTGTCGCGCACGGTGGTGCTCATGCTCTCAGTCACGAAGATGTAGATGGTGGGCAGAAGCAAACCGAAGATCACAGCCGCGAATATCGTCATACGGCGGTTGGGCGACACAGGAGCGTCGCTACCGTGAGGCATGTCGATAATCTCGGTATTGACCGACGAATAGGTCATGCTTATCTCGTTCTCCTCCTTCTTTTGCAGAAGATAAAGATACAAGCCTTCCTTCACCTTTTGCTCACGCTCCACGCTTGCAAGATGCTTAGCCTGTGTAGGATTGGAAACAATCTTTGAGTCAGCCTCGCCATAATAGCCTTGCAGGGCCTGGAGCTGAATGTCGAGAGTCTTTATCTGGTTGTCGACAGTAGCGAGAATATTGCGGCGAACGTCGTCAAGCTCAGCCTGCTGCTTGATAATAAGCGGGTTCTGAGTGGATGTTGCCGTCATATTGTTCTTCAGCTGAAGGAGCAACGAGTTGTATTGCGTTATCTGCGCCTCAGCCACCTGGTTGTTGATGCCCGAGTTGGTGGGAAGAAGCTGTTGGCGAGCCGACTTGTTGCGCAGGAGATCGAGTATATACTTAGCCATTGTTCTCTGGCTTGTGATGCGCATGATTTCGGCATCCGACTGGCTCTGCTGCTGCAGATACATGTCGCTCACGCGCGAGAGGTCGGTAATCTTGTTGCGTGTCTTGAACTTTGATATGCTGTCGTCCACCACATCAAGATCCTCCTCAAGCAGCTTCAATCTGCCGTCGATAAATCGTGATGTGCTTGCCGTAATCTTCTTCTTGTCGTCAACCATCTTCTCGTTGTACACTCTCACAATCTCCGAGAGCACCCTCTCGGCATGCAGAGGATTGCTGTCGGTATACTTCAAGTTGATGATGGTCGACTTGTCGCTCTCTATCTCAGCCTTCAAGCGCGACTTAATATTCTCAGCCTTGCGCAGCACCTCACGATCATTAGCCGGATGCATCACGCGTCGACCCACCTCGGCAAGGATGCCAAGCGAGGTGAACTGCCGCTGAACGTTCTGCACGTTCACGTTCTGGGCCACAAGCCCGATGTCATTAAAGGAGTTGTCGGTCACGTTCTGCGTCGTACTCTTGCCCTGCGCGTCCTGTTTCACGAGTACTGACATTTCGCGCGAGTACATCTTTGTGGTTTTAATCAAATAGAACGAGGCGCAAGCTACACACACTATCAACGACACCACAAACCAATTCCAACGGGCTACACACAGATGCCACAAATCAGGAATGGTGATGAAATCGTCTGACGACTTGCGCGCTACATTATAGTTGTTGTCCATACCTTATGATGATTGATACCTAATGATTGTTTTCGCTACATTATTTTAATATAAGTGCTGTTATCGTGGTGAGCAACGACGCTATCGAGATCCATATTGACGGACTGTTGAATGTGTTGCCTGTGGCGTTGGCCTCACGCTTGCGCTTGTTGTTGGGCGACACATACACAAGGTCGTTCTGCTGAAGATAGTATGCGGGCGAGGTCAATACCGACTGCATGTTGGTCATGTCGAGCGTGTAAACCTGATTGGCTCCTTCCACCTGACGCGCCACAAGTATGTTGCGGCGGTTGCCGTTGATGGTCATGTCGCCTGCATACGACAAAGCGTCGACAATAGTGAAATGGTCCTTGGTGATGTCGATGCGGCCAGGATGGCTCACCTCGCCAAGCACATTCACACCCATATTCACATATTCCACAGTAACGATGGGGTCGCTCACAAGCTCACGGTCGATAAGGCGTTGCTTGATATACTGCGCCACATCCTTGCGTGTCTTTCCTCCTACAGATATCTTGCCAAGCACAGGAAACTCGATGGTGCCCTGCTCGTCGACGGTATAAGCCATCACTTGCGTGTTGCCCGAGCTGGAGCCTGCCGTAGATCGTGCCACTATAGCCGGACCAAGCGTGCGGGATGTGTTGGCTGTGGTGAGCGTGAACTGCTGCTCAAGCATCGGGTTGGAGCTGTTCACCACTATGTTTATCTTGTCCTCAGGACGCAGGCGCAATTGCTGCTCTGCCTGCGTGGCCATGCCATTCAACGCCGAGGCATCCTGAAAATAAGCCACATCCTTGGGGGTGGAGCATGAGGCAAACCATGCCACAGCTATCATCAGCACTAAGCTGACCAAATAATTATGTCGTGATTGTTTCATTTTCCTATTTCGTATTTATCTGTTTCCTCTATAAATTCAAGATGCTTGCTTGGCACGAATGCCGTGGCAATAGTGAGCAGTCCGTCGATGTATATTCCCACACGCTGCTGACCCTTAAACCTCGTAACCCTACCCACAACACCAGCAAACTCGCCTGATGTTATCCGTACGAGCTGTCCCTTGCGGAACTTGCGTATCTCCTCGCTTGCCATAAACGTGTCTTCCGATTCTGCATGGCAGATTATCATCAAGCTGTCCATCTGTCGTTGCGGCACAATCATAGGCTCTTTCCTGTGCTTGTCCCTGCCAATAGAAAACCGTCGGTAATAGAAACGAAGGAATGGAAGATTCACGTTGTCATACACGTAAGTCTTCAGTTGGTCCTCTGTGCCATAGGCAAAGAATATATTGGGCAGACGCGACTCAACAAAGGTCTTGCGCTTGCCGTCAACGATTTTCACATTATTAATAGTGGGAAGGAAGGCTTTTATGCCTTTGTCCACAAGGTATTCATAGGCTTTTCGCTCTCTGCCATAAGTGGTGCGCAGAGCATACCAATGTGCATAGTTGGTGGACACCCCAATGTGTGCTCTTTCTTTTTGTGTGTTGTCTCGAGCATTGGAGGGAGCATTGGGCGCAACCCCAACGCATGTAGTTTCTTCACTACTCTTTATCAAAATTTGACTGCCATGATTCATCGATTCTTAATAATTAACTTTTCTACCCAGAAGCAAGCTAACCATTTGGCAATAGCCTATGAGCCAAAGCTAAGCATCAGCCCACAGCCATGTGTTAAATTGCATTAAAATGCATCATATATTATTTTCGGTTGCAAAGTTAACATTTTTTCCCAATAAAAGTAGTAACTTTACACACAAAATAAAATGTTTAGAAATAAAAATATTACAAACAATGAAAAGTTTACTTATTAAGGACACTACAGTAGACGAGCGCATGGACATCGTGAAGGAGGCGCTCAAGGGTTTTGGCGACGGAGAATGTGAGGGAATCGACATGGACGACATGTACGACGACTATATCTTTGGCCGCAAGGAACTGGCAGAAATACATCTGGAGTTCAGCCAAAGATATGGCGGCTCTGTTAAGGCTGAGCACGACAACAAGCCGTCGGGATGCGGAATAAGGTAATTCTGAAAAAATATAGGATGAACCCCACAAAAGAGGCTCATCCTATATTTGGAGTGATTAATACAGGCGTTTATCAGTAGACAGCGCGCCCGAAGGGGCAACTCTCCACAGTCCAGGGCACCGCCCTGGGTATAAGGCATTTACGAGACTACATTCCTGCCAGACGCTTCTGATAATAGTCTCTTACCTCATTCCAATGATAATAAGGCCAATTATCTGTTTTAACCGGAATATGAACTTCTTTCTCGTTGTGCAAGAACTTCACCAGCACATCGCCCTTCTTATTCTCGAAAAACACGATTTGCACATTGGATGCCATAGGCGTAGCCTTGAAATCACACCAATGCTTATAAACCTCGGAAGGTCCTGCCACAGCAACATCGAAGTTTTCTATCTGAAGCAAAGCCAGCAAAGGAATCACATTGCCATCATGGCCAAAACGCAAAGTGGCAGCTATTGAGCGGTCCTTGATGGCTGCATCTGCCGACTCGATGATATTCTCCACCAACGACTTGGCATTAGCCATCACAATACCTTTGCTTGCCAAAGGATTGGCGTTGCCTATATAGAAGCGATAGTTGACACATTGCCATAAGTCGAACATCTCGCGGGCTGTGAAGATATCGTAGAATGATACTGGAGTCTCTATGTCCTGCATGTCCACAGCAATCCAATACAATCCCCACATCAAATTATTAGGATTCACCTCACATCTGATGAAGTCGGCATTGGAGAACAAAGTGTTCACAAGACGGTCGGGCTTAACCTGCTGCTCCTCAAACTTGCGATATTCCTCAACCCAAGGTCCCTTCTCGCCATGAGTGAAGGCATTGGAGCGGTCGGTATGGTAATTGAGATACGACATGTATTTCTCGCTCATCTCATAACTGATGTCGAGCTGAGGGTTCAATCCTTTAAGTCGGTCGCCAAAAGCAGCCATACTCATAGCGCAACGATAAACCACAGTAGAACGGGCTGAAACAGAACGCTTGCCGCTAAACACCTCGGGGAAGTTCTTTGTCATTCGCTCCGCAATACCTTGATGCTGGCGAACACCCAATGGAGTCAAGTCGCCTGCACGTCCTTGCACTTCCTGCCACACCAACGTCAATCTCTTCAACACGTCCTTGCCTAAAGGCGTAAGACCGTTTACGGAATCGGCCTTTTGCATCAGTTGGATAATCCAGAGATAATCTCTGTCGCCCAACAGATAGCGTGAACCATGTCTGCCATAGTGGCTCACATAGAAAGGCTTATACCCCTTAGGGGCTGGTGTCTGCTTGGCTTCCACCTTTGGATAAGCCAAATAAACGCCACCTGCCTTATTCAAATCAGCACTAATTTCCTCAAATGTGGTTTGGGCACTCACGCCCAAACCACAAGTAGCCAATATAAAGGCCAAGGTTTTAATTCTAAGATTTTTCATATATGATTTTTTAGTTTGCATAACCAGCATTCTGCTTCAACTGTGGATTGTTTGAGAATTCTGTTTGAGGAATTGGGAACAGCTGGTAATGATCATCCACATCTGTACCAAGACGCTCGCCATTCTTCCAATCCCAGTTGTATCCCTTAGTGTACTTGCCGAAACGGATAAGGTCGGTACGGCGCACCAACTCCGAGGCTAACTCACGCTGACGCTCTGCCATAAGGAAATCAAGAGTAAGCTCGCTTTCCTCAATATCGCCGGAAACATCAGAACGGACACCTTCCTTAGCATATTTGCCACTCATGTAAGCACGCTCGCGAATTTCATTAACATATTTCAGAGCCTCAGCCTTGCTACCCTTGGCACCACGCAGAATAGCCTCAGCAGCAGTCAAGTAAGCCTCACCCGTACGGAAGAGTGGGAAGTCAATAGAGGTATATGCGTCGCCACTTGCCGGAATCTGGTCGTCTTTGGTGACATTACGCCATTTGATGTATCCGTATCCACATGTGTAGGTGCTTGTCATGGCATCCTTAGAATCCCATGTCTCCTTCACCTGATTTGGCAGAGCTGTCATAAACTGCGCACGCTTGTCCTTTTTGTTGTTGCCCCAAGGATCGTTCACGTCAAACATCACGTCGTCGGCATCAAAGGCGTCAACAAGAGTAGTCTTGGCCCTGACATTACCCCAACCGCGCGAACCAATACCTGTATTATAGAGTTCGTTCATCGGACCATTTACAAAAGCCTTCACATAGAAGTTGGTGCCGCCTGAGCTCTGCGCCTTCAAACCATCCTGCACCAAAGGCCAGATGATTTCCTTGCACTCGTCGTTATCGGCAAGGAAGATGTGGCGATAGTCCGAGGCCAAAGGATAGTGACCGTCCTCAATAACCTTCTTCGCATAGGTCAAGGCATCGTCATAGCGGTCTTCGCCAATCCATGTCTTGGCATTAAGATACATGCGAGAGAGCAGGAACCAGTCTGCCACGCAGTCCACACGAGCATATACATTGGCTCCGGGTGCCTTCAGGTCGTTCTGTATCTCCTTCAACTCTTTTTCTGCGAACTCAAATATTTGCTTGCGCGACCATTGTGTTGGAATGTCCTTCACTCCAGTATTCTCATCTATATAAGGTACAGCTCCAAACATATCGCAAAGGCTTGCATAGCAATAAGCACGTATGAAACGAGCCTCTGCGCGATAGGACGTACACTCGCTACCCAACTGATCCCAAAGACCACGCGACTTCAACTTCTCCTCAGTACACTCACGCAACAACTCATTACAATAAGCCACAGTCATGTACAGACGTTGGTAAGTCCAACGGATAACCGATGCGTTGGATGCGTCCCATTGAAGGTTAAGGCATTTGCGCAGGCCATTTGACGAGGAAGGCATAAGGAAGTCGTCGGTGTTCAATTCCTGCATATAGAACATCAGACGCATATAGCTGGAATAACCCTCGTTGGCTCCCTCAATGTCGCCATCGCCACCATCTCCACCTTTCTGTCCTGTCAAGATGAGAGAGCCGTAGCATTTTGCCAACACGCCTGTATAGCCGTCAGCTGTGTTGTAAACCTTCTCGCCAACCAACTGTGTATCGTCGATAGGCATAGTGTCAAGGTCGCCGAAACATGAAGTTGTCAAGCTACCCATCAATATAAACATCAATACTTTAAATATAATCTTTTTCATATTCCTGTCGTTATTGTAATCGTTTAGAAATTTAGGTTGAAAGACAAAGAGTAGGTGCGAGGACGCGGATAAACATTCCTGTCGATACCCGAGTATATCTCAGGGTCGATGCCCGAATAGCTGGAGAATGTGCAAACATTCTGAACAGCCGCCGACACACGCAGCGAGGAACTGCTGTTCCACAGTTTTCTGAACGTGTAACCCAACGTGATATTGTCTATGCGGAAGAAGTCGCCACGCTGCAAGAAATAGTCTGTGTAGAGTTGCTGCTGCTGGAATCCCTTATTGGCTGTAACCTTCAGGATGTTCGAGAAACTGCCCTGGTCGCTATACACCTGCTGCTGATACTGGTCGGCCTCGATGTAATTGTAGATGTAGTTGCCGAAAGAGCCATGACCCGTAATGCCAAGCTCCCATTGCTTGTAAGATATCTGAGTGTTGAAACCAAGATACGACTTTGGCAACGCACACTTATTGGCATAACGTGTCTCGGTAGAAGATATGGAGCCATCAGGCTGAATATACTTACCCTCAATAGGCTTGCCATTATCATCATACGCCTGTTTTGCCAAATAGAATGTATAAGGGCGTTTACCCACCATAAAACATTCCACAAACTTACCTGTGCCCGAAATAGCACCTGTCTCCACATAAGAGCCCTCGCTGTCCGACACGTTCAGCTTCGTTATCTCCGAATCATTCCAAGTGTAGTTCATTCCTACCGACCATGTGAAGTCCTTTGTGTCGATTGGTACTGCGTTGATTGAGAATTCCACACCTTTATTGTCCATCTCGCCAATGTTGGTGGTCAGTACAGCAGAATAGTTAACACCCGAAATCACAGGAATCGTGTTCAGCAAATCCTTGGTATGGCGCTTGTAGACATCGAGCGAACCGTAGATGCGGTTGTTGAGGAAGCCATAATCGAAGCCGGCATTCCAAGTCTCGGTAGTCTCCCATTTTATGTCTCTGTCATATCCGTTTGGGCGGTAGGTGTTATACCATTTATCGCCAAAGAGATAACTTGACTCTGGATAGGACACGGAGAACGTTGTCATGTAAGGATAGTCGTTGATGATATCCTGCTGACCTGTAAGACCATAGCTCAGGCGCAACTTCAAGTTGGTAAGCACCTTATTGTCCTTAAGAAACTTCTCCTCAGACAGTTTCCATCCCAACGCTACAGAAGGGAAGTATCCCCATCTGTTGCCCTTGGCAAAACGCGAAGAGGCATCGGCACGCAAAGTGGCTGTAACCATATACTTGCTTGCAAAGCCATAATTCAAGCGTCCATACATAGACAGAAGATAATACTCCGACTCTGAGTGCTTCGGCGAGAACAATTCCTCACCCTCTGGCGAAAGAGTGGTGTCGTTAAACTTCTTCCAGAAATGCTGCCATCCATAACCAGCCATTGCGCTCACATCATGCTTTCCGGCAAACGTATGCTGATAGTTGGCATAAAGGTCGAGCAAGGTATTGCGCTTCTTATGTTTTGAATCGTAGTCCAAGCCTGTTCCATCCTTCTTGTTGCCTGTGTACATCATACCGGCAAAATCCGGGACATCCTTAGCATACTTACTCTCCAAAATGTCATAACCCAAATTCATATTCAGCTGCAAATCCTCGAAACCATGCACCTTGTAATTCACCGAAGCGTTGCCTATAGAACGGTAGATTCTATTGCGCATGTCCTGCAAATCAAGCTGAGCCATAGGGTTGTCGCCCTGGATAGCCATAGGTGCGTTGCCGTTCATCCAAATGAAATAGCCAAGGCCAGGATCTGTAGCCGAGGTGGCACTACCTGTCTTCACGGGACGTGTAGGGTCGTAAGACAGAGCACTTCCTACCACTCCCTCGTCCACTCGCCTATTATCCTCGTAGGATGCCTTGACGTTGAGATTCACACTTAAATGTTCCTTGAAAAACTTAGGCGATATGCCTGCATCAAAAGTATAACGCTGATAGTTGTTGGTACGAATCACACCATCCTGGTTGGTGTAGCCTACAGACACACGAAAGGGTGTCTTCTTCTTGATACTGCCCGACATGGAGATGTTATGGTCCATACCAAAGGCTGTGCGATAAATCTCATCCTGCCAGTTGGTGTTGCTCTTGCCCATTTCTACATTATCGGGAACTCCCGTCACGGTAGGCGCAAAAGCCCTGAACTCGTCTGCTGTCAACACTTCCAGACGCTTTGCTGTGGTGCTTACGGCATAGTTGGCAGAATAGTTGAACTTAGGCTTGCCATTTGTGCCTTTCTTTGTTGTTATCACAATGACACCATTGGATGCACGCGAACCATAAATGGCGGTAGCCGAAGCGTCCTTCAAAACCGTAAAGGTCTCAATGTCATTCGGATTGATACCACCAATAAGGTTAGTTCCTCCCTCGATGGAAGAGTTGTCCACAGGAACACCATCTATCACAATCAGCGGATCGTTGGATGCAGAAAGCGAGGCACCACTACGAATACGAATGGTTGAACCTGAGCCTGGAGCGCCTGAGCTTGACACCACATTAACGCCAGCCACCTTGCCAACCAAGGCGTCCTGGGCACTCGACTTGGCTCCACGATTGAACTCATCTGGCTTTATGGCTGAAACCGAACCCGTGAGGTCATCCTTTTTTACAGTTCCATAACCAACCACAACAACCTCGTCAAGCAACTCGTTGTCGGGACTCATCTTTATCTGCATGGCAGAAGATGAAATCTGCACATCCTTGGCCTCATAGCCTATATATGAAATATGTAGCTCGGAGGCGCCTGCCGGCACATCGTCGATAGAAAACTTTCCATCCAAATCGGTCACAGCACCAGTTGTGGTGCCCTTGATCATGACTGTGACACCTATCATCGGTTCGCCCAACTCGTCGATAAGCTGACCTGTCACACGCTTCACATTCTGATTGTTGGATTGCTTCTTCGATTGAGGCTTCACAATAAGATAATTGCCTTTTTCCTCATAAGTGCAACCACATTCCTTCAACAGCAGGTTGAATATCTCCAACACGTCGCCTTTGGTTTTGCTGATGGTGACCACACGACTGGCGTCGATTGTCGAGGAGTTGTAAGCAATCTTATACTTAGATGCCTTCTCGATTTTCTCAAATGCAGCCTTCAGAGAGACCTTATTTGAGCCAAGTGTCACAGTCTGGGCTGAAACTGCCAAGTTTCCAGCCAGCAACAGACAAAAGCATGAAGCCGAAATTCTTTTGAAATTCATAAATTTATTTTTTAGTTATTATTCTTAATTGAGTAGCTACACATTGAAGACAACCACTTCTCAATCTACACCCAATCAAAAAACAAAAAAAATGAATCTTTTATCAAAAAAGCGCACCATTTATCATGATGCGCTCCCCTATCCTTGCTATAACTATTTTATAATCACCTTGTCTTTCTTCAGCTCATACTCCAATCCTGGAACCAAATTCCCCACGATTGCCAAGGCTTTCTTCAGACTTTCTCCACGATTGAAATGCACGGTAATCTTTGTGTTGCGATAACGTGATGACCTGAAGACGAACTTTACGCCATAAACATCGCCCATGATGCGGGCAGCCTCAGCCAAAGTGACGTCATCAAGCGAGATCTGCTTGTTTCGCCAATTCAACCCATCATCCTCATTCGTAACCTGGCGCAAATCTACCGCCTTGGTCTTCACATTATACACCAGCTGATCGTTAGGCTTCATACTATACACCTTGTCCTCGCCTACTATCTTAAGCTCTATCTTACCCGTTTTGAGCGTAGTGGAAACTTCCACGTCGGTTGCATAGGAAGACACAGAGAAGGATGTTCCCAAGTCGGTTATATCAAAATAAGGTGTACTCACATGAAAAGGATGCCTGCCGTCGTGCTTAATATCAAAGAATGCCTCACCAGTCAAGAACACCTTGCGTTCCTTGCCGACAAACTTCTCAGGATAAAGCAGTACCGAACTCTGATTCAGCCTTACCTGCGTACCATCTGCCAGAGCAATCGTCTTGCATTCGTCGGAGACAGTATGCTCCTGAAGCATAGCCACCACCTGCGAAGTCTTCAACTCATCGCTCATTTGAACATACAGCTTGCCAAACACAACCAACATAACCAAGGGGATAATAACGGCAGCAATCCTTTGCCAAGTAAAGAGCTTAAGGTATTTGCTCTTTTTCTTTTCCCCGTTTGTTATCCGCAGACGTTCATAGGCCGCAGATATTTCCCTCTCGTCCATAGACGCAGAGTCAGACTGAGCCCACAACGAACTTAAAGACTCGTTCACATCCTTGTCGTCCATGGTGTCTGCAATCCGTTCCAATACCCTATCCCTGTTTCTTTCCGAAACGTCGTGCTCTAAATAATATGCTATGATTTCCTTTATATTTACTGCCATAATACATTCCGTATAGTGTTAATATATATATTAAAGACATGTTACAAAACGGTTACACCCAATACCCTTGCAAAAAAATCATCAAAAACAAGGCTTTTTTTATTTCTTTAAGAGCCAAATTAAGATGATTCTCTACTGTCTTCTTTTGCAACCCTAACTGTTGGGCGATTTCCTCATTCTTGAGACATTGCTCACGACTCATGCGATAGATAGCCTGCCGTTGGGGCGGCATATTCTCAACCACCATGTCGATAAGCAGTTGCGTGTCCTTTGCCACCACCTCTTCGTGTGGCGAAGTTTCGTTGGCAAACCTATCTGGCAAGGAGTCTATGTCTATCGGAATTACACGCTTTGTCGAGATATAATTGATGACGGTATACTTAGCCAATATAAACAAATAAGAATCGAAATCCTTTATCTCAGCAAACTTCTGACGCTTATTCCAAATTTTCTCAAAAATAATCTGGCATACATCATCCGTGTCGTCCATGTTTTTCAGCAACATGAAGACAAAGCGATGCACTTTGGGGTAAAACTTACGGAACATGGTTCGGTAAGCCCCTTCATCGCCTTGAGACATAAGTAATATTATTTCTTTATCTATTTCCATTTGTTAATAAATTAATATGGTATGCAAAGATAATACAAATAAACGATTTCGCCATCTATTTTTATCATGTTCATGTTGAAATCATCATGTTCATGCTGAAATCACTCATGTTCATGTTGAAACCAATCATCAACAAGATGCTGAATAATTGTGATTGACATACTAAATAATGGCAAACCTACGGGATTCGTTCGGGATTCGTTCGGGATTTGCTCCAAAAATGCATGGGGTAAAAGCTATTTTTGTATCATATCAAAGGCATGAAACGGTTGGAAGATATGTTTCGTAATCTTGTAAGTAGTTGAAATAAAGCCTTTTAGAGAGAAGAAAACAAAACAAGAGCGTTTCAGTTTCAGTTGTTTCAGTTGTTTTTCAAAGGGATGCCGATTTTCCTCTCTTATATATAACTTACTTATTATTAATTAGTTATATTATATATATAGGGAGATGACACGTCAAATACCCTTTAAAAAAACTGAAACAACTGAAACAACTGAAACAACTGTAACAACTGTAACTGTAACGCTCTTGTGAAATTACGGTTGATTACCTTTTTACTTGACAATCATTTTCTTGCCATCCACAATGTAGAGACCAGCAGCCGGCTTGCCGCTCACGCGAACGCCGCCAATGGTGTAAACCTTATGGTTCTTCACCTCATCGGCAGATATTGAGCCAATGCCAGTTGCATTCTCGAATCGAACTGTATAGACAGTCTTGCTGTCGGGATTCACGTCGTAGTCGTCGCCATAAACTGTGTATGTCACAACAAAGGCGCCGTCGTCCTGAGCTTCCCAGTCCTCGTCCACGTATCCGCCCTTGCCCATCTTCTCATAGTCGAGATACTCGCCAAGCTTGTCGATGCTACCGTTGATGGTATAATCGGTCTTCTCTGGGCTGAAACCCTCAATAGGCTCTCCCTTGAGAGTGATTGCCTTGAGCGTGTGATAGTAGATGAGCTTGAGGTTGTCGATGTCGAACTGGTCGTCCTTCGAAGCTCCCGGCACAGGGTTGGTAGTGGCAGAGGCAAGCATAAACATGTTGCCGTCGTAACTCTCGTTGGTGTAGTTGAACTCGCCTGTGAACTTGGTCCACTCGCTTGTCTCTGGCACGAGAACTGAGGCTACAGCAATCTTGTCGTTCTCCTGGTCGGCTACAAACGGATCGTGGAAGGCTGCGTCGCCATGAAGAACAAGCTGCACGCGGCCCTGAAGCTCAACATCCTCGGCTGCAGAAGCCGACTTTGTGCCTGGAGCGAAACGTGCGTACACCTCAAACGCGTCTGGACGGCCTGCAAAGGGAAGGTTGCCGTTGACATCTGTACGGTCGCTATAGTTGAAGTTGCTGGCTGCAGCAGGGTTTACGTCGCCCATGTTGATGTGGCCAGTAGTCAAGTTGCCGTTGGCATAAGCCACCCAGAGGTCTTTAGAGACAATGCGCACTCCCTTGCCCTTGTAACCATCAATCATTTGTGGCATTGGCGACATAGTGGCAAACGAAGACCATGCGCCAGAGGCTGTATCAAACGAATTCCATGTCTCGGCGAGCTTGCCTTCCTCAGTCCAGTTCTCGAAGTCGGAATTGGGAATATTATAGACAGCCTCCTTGGCGTTGCCCTCAAACTTGATGGTATAAACGCCGTTGGCATGACCCTCCTGCTTCAAGGTGAGGGTGAGCAGGCCGCTTTCCTCGTCATAGTTCTTTTCTACTGTAATCTCGTTTGTGTCGGCCTCGTCGGTCGTCACCACGTAGCTCACCTCATTATCGTAATACTTTCCAGTAGCTGTGAACTCGGTGCCGGCATTCATGGCATTCACAAACTCATGTCCTGAAACAACCAACAACGAAAGCGACGGAGCTGGAAGTGATTCCTCCGCCTGCTGTAATGTGCCGTTAACGTGCTGCGCATTGGCAGCTATGGCCACACCACTCATAAGAAGAAGAGAGTAAAATCTGTTCATAATCTAATAATTTAATATTAATAATCAAAAGCAAAATTACAAAATATAATCTGAAAACTATTATTGTTTTAATAGTTTTTTTCGCGGCAAACCTTTCGCAAGGTTAAAAATAAACAGAAAAGAGGAAATAAGGAACAGAAATTAAGGGAAAAGTGAAAAGGGAAAAGTGAAAAGGGAAGAGTGAAAAGGGAAGAGTGAAAAGGGAAGAGTGAAGAGGGAAGAGTGAAGAATCATATACTTAAGGTTAATGAAGGACACTATAAGAATTTATTCATAAGTAACTGTTCAGAATTATACTTACATATAAATTTAGCATATATAATAAGGTATAGACAAACAAGTAGTTCAATATATGTGTGTAGAGAGAAACAGAAGACCATTGCACAAATGCAACAAATAATCTACAGTTGCCACACTACCCTAATCCAAGGTCCTTTATAGGAAAAAATGGCCCCAAACCGTTTACAAACGTTAAAAACAAGGCTATAAGTGTAAAATAAACACTTTTGTTGTAAAATAAACACTCAAACATTTTGTGGTTAGAATAATAAGTGGTAATTTTACACCCATAAAACAAAAGGACATAAAAATAACTAAAACCAATTGCCATTATGAACCTATTTAAACCGGCATTGCTTGGTGTTGCAACAGCAGCCATCGCGCTCTCGGCTTGCACATCAAACAAAACAGTAGAAGAGACCGCGTCGGGACTCAATCCGGCACGTTTCGACTCTATAGTTAATAACAAGAAGACTGCACTCTTCACTCTTAAGAACAAGAACGGCATGGAGGTGTGCATCACCAACTTCGGCGGCCGAGTGGTTTCGCTCGTTGTGCCAGATGCCAATGGCAAGCCTACAGACGTGGTATTGGGTTATGACAACCTGAAGCAATATACCGACTCTGTAAACTCTCCAAGCGACTTCGGCTCGTCAGTAGGACGCTACGCCAACCGTATCGGCGGCGGCAAGCTTACTGTAGCAGGCAAAACCTACCAGTTGCCGCAGAACAACTTCGGCCATTGCCTCCACGGCGGCCCTTCAGGTTGGATCTACCAGGTGTATGATGCTGAGCAGCCTAACGACTCAACTCTCATCCTCACTATTGTTTCGCCCGACGGCGACAACAACTTCCCTGGCAAGGTAACAGCTCATACCACATACAAGGTGCTGAGCAACAACACGCTCGACATCACATTCGACGCAACAACCGACAAGGAGACTGTGGTGAACATGACCAACCACAGCTACTTCAACCTCAACGGCGACCCGTCGAAAGAAGGCACTAACATGTGGCTCTACATTAATGCCGACAACTTCACACCGGCTGATTCAACATACATGACAACCGGAGAGATTCGCTCGGTAGAGGGCACACCGATGGACTTCCGCAAGGCTCACGCTCTGTCGGAGACTATCAACGACACAACGTTCGACCAGATTCGCAACGCCACAGGCTACGACCACAACTGGTGCCTGAACACATATAAGGACGGCAAGGGCGACGACACTAAGGTTTGCGCTGTGCTTTGGTCACCAACCACAAAGATTGGTCTCTCGATGTACACCAATGAGCCTGGAGTGCAGGTTTACACAGGCAACTTCCAGGGCACGGGCATAAGCTGCAAGCATGGCATCAAATACCCGAAGCATGTGTCGGTTTGTCTTGAGAGCCAGAAATATCCTGATTCGCCTAACAAGAAGAATTGGCCGTCGCCATATCTTAAGCCGGGCGAGAAATACTATAGCCACGTGGCTTACCGCTTCTGGACTGGTGAGTTCGGAATAGACAAATAAGCAAGAAATAAAAATGTTGTCCGCTGAAAGCTATTGATATTTTAGAGTATAGTTGAAAAATCAAGGTTAGTTGAAATATAAGTAGTTGAAAGAAAAGTAGTTGAAAGAAAATCGGAATACATAGATTTTGTTGTAGAATATAAAGTTAATTATCGTAGTTTAAGCAGTAGTAGTTAGTAACAATAAAAGCAGTCAGGTATCAATCAGCTGTAACGGGCAACAATTTAGATATTGCAATTTGCTGATAAGCATAAACCAAAATAACAATAAATAAAAACCCAAAGAAAAAAAATGAATTGGAATTCACATGAATTTGTATGGCTCGACTGGGCTGTCCTCGTTATAGGTCTCCTCGGAGTGGTATGGGCAGTATGGCGCGCCATCGTTAAAGACAAAAAGGCTTCTCAAGGCGAAAGCTCATCCGACTATCTCTTCGGCAAGGGCGAACCTTGGTATGTAATCGGTATGGCTATCTTCGCCGCCAACATCGGCTCAGAGCACCTTGTTGGTCTCGCCGGTACTGGAGCTAAGGATGGTGTGGGAATGGCCCACTGGGAGATGCAGGGCTGGATGATTCTGTTCCTCGGATGGTTGTTCGTTCCGTTCTATCAGCTCCTTAACAACAAGTTAGGCAAGATTATCACAATGCCCGACTTCCTTAAGTTCCGCTACACACATCGCACAGGCTCTTGGCTCTCGATCATAACTCTTGTGGCCTACGTGCTCACAAAGGTAAGCGTTACGGCTTTCACGGGTGGTATCTTCTTCGAGTTCCTCCTCGGCATTCCATTCTGGTATGGAGCTATCGGACTCATCGCCATCACAGCAGTATTCACAGTATTTGGTGGCATGAAGGGTGTTATGACCCTTTCTTCCATCCAGACTCCAATCCTTATTATCGGCTCGTTCCTCGTGCTCTTCCTCGGCCTTAACCTTCTTGGCGACGGCAGCATAACAGCAGGTTGGTCGGCTATGATGGACAACGCACGTGCAATGCACGAGGGCTACGGCATCAACCACATGTTCCACACCAACGAGGGCGACCCAATGTATCCTGAGTATCCTGGATACGTAGTGTTCCTCGGAGCCTCAATCATCGGTTTCTGGTATTGGTGTACCGACCAGCACATCGTTCAGCGTGTACTTGGTCAGCAGCCAGGCGAGGACAACGCTAAGGTTATTGCTCGCGCCCGCCGCGGTACTATAGCAGCTGGTTTCTTCAAGATTCTCCCCTGCTTCATGTTCCTCATCCCGGGTATGATTGCCATCGCTTTGCAGAATAAGGCAGGCGCAGGCTTTGACATGGGTGTTAATGCTGCCGGTCAGCTCAACACAGACGCAGCCTTCGCCGTAATGGTAAAGAACGTGCTTCCTACTGGTATCAAGGGTATCGTTACCATCGGTTTCGTTTGCGCCCTCGTTGCTTCGCTCGCAGCATTCTTCAACTCTTGCGCCACACTCTTCACCGAGGACTTCTACAAGCCTCTGAAGAAGGGCATGAGCGAGGCCCACTACGTGCTCGTAGGCCGTATCGCAACTGTGGTTGTTGTATTGCTCGGCTTGGCTTGGATGCCAGTAATGATGTCGATGGACACTCTCTACACCTATCTCCAGGGCATCCAGTCGTTGCTTGCTCCTTCAATGGTGGCTGTGTTCACATTGGGTATCTTCTCCAAGCGCATCACTCCTAAGGCAGGTGAGTGGGGACTTATCGGCGGTTTCGTTATCGGTATGCTTCGCCTCATCACCAACGTCATTACCGACTCGGGCAAGGCTGCTATGGACGGCGCCTTCTGGGATTCTACAGCATGGTTCTGGCAGACCAACTGGCTCATCTTCGAGTGCTGGCTGCTCGTGTTCATCATCGCTATGATGATTGTTGTGTCGTTCTTCACTCCGGCTCCTACCAAAGAGCAGATTGAGGCTATCACATTCACTTCCGACTACAAGCAGATGATTCGCTCAAGCTGGAATGTATGGGATATAGTTGGCACACTTCTTGTATTTGGTTTGTGTGGAGCATTCTACTGGTACTTCTGGTAAAAATCCGCCACTTGGGCTATGGCTTTCCAACAGAGCCATAGCCTAACAAAAAGGAAGGATGCCCCAATAAACTAAAAACACATTTACACATGGAAAATTTCTATAACGAACATGACAGACTTCTTGTAGCAGTCGACTGCATCGTCTTCGGTTTCGACGAAGGTGAGCTGCGAGTATTAATGGGTAAACGCAAGATGGACCCAGGCCGCGGTTTATGGTCGCTCTACGGAGGATTCGTTGGAGAGAACGAGAGTGTTGATGATGCTGCAAAGCGAGTACTTTACGGACTCACCGGACTTAAAGACCTGTATATGAAGCAGGTGGGAGCATTTGGCGATGTAGGTCGTGACCCTGGCAACCGGGTGGTGTCTATAGCCTATTACTCGATGATAAATGTGGCCGACTATGATCAGGCGCAGCAGCAGGAGCACGATGTGGCTTGGGTAAACATCGAACAACTGCCAGAAATGTTCTCCGACCACCGCAAGATGGTGGACAAGGCAAGACGCATGATGAAGGAGAAGATTTCGCACGAGCCAATAGGCTTCAACCTTCTGCCCGAACTATTCACTCTCACTCAACTGCAAAAGGTTTACGAAGCTGTGAACGGTGAGGAAATAGACAAGCGCAACTTCCGCAAGCGCATCAAGGAGATGGACTTCATAGAGAAGACTGAGCATATCGACAAGCTGACATCCAAACGCGGAGCTTACATGTACCGCTTCAACGAAAAGGCTTACAAAGAAGAGCCTAACTTTAAATTGTAAAAAACAAGAAAGACTTTTAGGATGGTATGGCATCCTTGACATACCCACTCCACTAAAGTCAACAAAATTATAATAAACGAATGAAAGATTTAAGCGCACTCAAAGAAAAGGTGTTCCAAGCCAATCTCGACTTGGTGAAACACAACCTCGTGATTTTCACATGGGGCAACGTGTCGGGCATCGACCGCGAAAGCGGACTTGTGGTTATCAAGCCTTCGGGCGTGAGCTACGACAAGATGACTGTGAACGACATGGTTGTAGTAGATCTTGAGACTGGCAAGGTTGTTGAGGGTGACCTCAATCCCTCATCAGACACTCCTACCCACCTCGCCATCTACCGCGCATTCCCCAACGTGGGCGGTGTGGTTCACACCCACTCCACTTATGCCACTGCCTGGGCTCAGGCTGGCAAGGACATCCCTAACATCGGAACAACTCATGCCGACTACTTCCACGACTCCATACCCTGCACTCCCGACATGACGGAGGCTGAGGTGAAGGGCAACTACGAATTGGAGACCGGCAACGTGATTGTGAAGAAGTTCCTCGACGACAACATCAACCCCGACCACACTCCGGGCGTATTGGTTAAGAACCACGGTCCGTTCTCTTGGGGCAAGGATGCCGACAACGCCGTTTACAATGCAGTTGTAATGGAGCAGGTTGCCAAAATGGCTTTCGTGTCGTTCAGCGTTAATCCGAACACAACAATGAACCCATTGCTCGTAGAAAAGCACTTCAGCCGCAAGCACGGTCCGAATGCTTACTATGGACAGAAGAAAAAGTAAAAAAACAAAAACATTAATAATAAATAACTAATAACTAAAGATATGATTAAGGCATTTGAAAATTTCGAGATTTGGTTTGTAACTGGTGCACAACTTCTTTACGGAGGCGAAACAGTTAAGATAGTAGACGGTCACTCAAAGGATATGGTTGAGGGTCTCAACAACAGCGGCATCATCCCTATCAAGGTGGTTTACAAAGGCACAGCCAACTCTTCTGTAGAGGTGGAGACTGTGATGAAGGCTGCCAACAACGACGAGAAGTGTGTTGGTATCATCACATGGATGCACACATTCTCGCCTGCCAAGATGTGGATTAAGGGTTTGCAGGCTCTTGAGAAGCCTCTCCTCCACTTCCATACTCAGTATAACGCAGAACTCCCTTGGGATTCTATCGATATGGACTTCATGAACCTCAACCAGTCGGCTCACGGCGACATCGAGTTCGGACACATCTGCACTCGTATGCGCGTTCCAAGAAAGGTGGTTGTAGGCTACTGGAAGAGCGAGGAAGCTCAGAAGCAGATTGCCACATGGGCACGTGTAGCAGCTGGTGTTGCCGACGCTCACAACGTTCGTTGCTTGATGTTCGGTATGAACATGAACAACGTTGCCGTTACTGATGGCGACCGCGTAGAGTTTGAGCAGCGCATGGGCTATCATGTCGACTACTATCCAGTATCTTCACTCATGGAGTACTTCAAGAAGGTGACCGACGCAGAGGCTGACGCTCTCGTTGAGGAATACAAGAAGGAATACACCATCAAGATTGATGAGTCGGGCGAGGAAGTTTATTGGGAGAAGGTGAAGAATGCTGCCAAGGCAGAAATCGCTCTCCGCCGAGTATTGAAGGACGAGGGTGCGCTTGCATTCACAACCAACTTCGACGACCTTGGTGATGCTGACGTTAACGATCCTAACTTCTGCGGCTTCGACCAGATTCCGGGTCTTGCCTCACAGCGTTTGATGGCTGAGGGTTATGGTTTCGGAGCTGAGGGCGACTGGAAGACAGCTTGCCTCTACCGCACACTTTGGGTGATGAACCAGGGCTTGGAGAAGGGTTGCTCATTCCTCGAGGACTACACTCTCAACTTTGCTGAGTACCGCACATCAAGCCTCCAGAGCCACATGCTCGAGGTTTGCCCGTTGATTGCTACCGACAAGCCAAAGCTCGAGGTTCACTTCCTCGGCATCGGTATCCGCAAGTCGCAGACCGCTCGCCTCGTGTTCACATCTAAGACTGGCAAGGGTGTTAAGGCAACTGTTGTCGACCTTGGCAACCGCTTCCGTCTCATCGCAAGCGAGGTAGAGTGCATCGAGCCTAAGGCTATGCCTAAGCTCCCTGTAGCTTCTGCTCTTTGGGTTCCGCAGCCTTCATTCGAGGTAGGTGCTGGCGCATGGATTCTCGCTGGCGGTACACACCACAGCGCATTCTCTTACGACATCACAGCCGAGTACTGGGAAGACTTCTGCGAGATTCTGAACATTGAGTTCGTCAACATCGACAAGAACACAACTATCAGCAACTTCAAGCAGCAGCTCCGCAACAACGAGATTTATTATATGCTTAACAAGGCATTGAGATAAAAAAAACGAAGAATGAAGAGTGAAAAGTGAAGAATCATATTGTATAACTTCATTATGAAGTCTTCATCTTTCACTCTTCTTTTATAAAACCAAGAGTCCCCAAAAAAGTATGTGTAAACAGAACTATTGGATTCTTCTTTCTTCACTCTTAACTCTTCACTTACAATTATGTCAAATCCAAAACAAACCATACAATCAGGCCGCGCCGTTCTCGGTATTGAGTTCGGCTCTACACGCATCAAGGCTGTGCTTATCGACGAGAACAACGCTCCGATAGCACAAGGCGCACACGAGTGGGAAAACCGCTACGAGGATCGCCTCTGGACTTACAGCATCGAAGACATCTGGACTGGTCTTCAGGACTGCTACGCCGACCTTCGCAAGAATGTCAAGGAGCAGTATGACGAGGAAATTACTTCGCTCGCAGCCATCGGCATTAGTGCTATGATGCACGGCTACATGGCTTTCGGCAAGGACGAGAAGATTCTTGTGCCTTTCCGCACATGGCGCAACACCAATACTGGCAAGGCTGCCGCCGAGCTTTCAAAGCTCTTCAACTTCAACATTCCTCTCCGTTGGAGCATCTCGCATGTTTACGAGGCTATCATCGACGGCGAATCGCATGTCAAGAACATCGATTTCCTCACCACACTTGCAGGCTACGTTCATTGGCAGCTCACGGGCGAGCGTGTTCTTGGTATTGGCGACGCTTCAGGTATGCTTCCTATCGACTCTACCACCAACGACTACGATGCTACAATGGTGGAGAAGTTCAACAATCTCATCGCCTCAAAGGATTTAGGATGGAAGATTCTCGACATTCTGCCTAAGGTGCTTCTCGCTGGCGAGAGCGCAGGTGTGCTGACAGAGAAGGGCGCAAAGCTCCTCGACCCGTCGGGCAACCTCAAGGCTGGTGCTCCGCTTTGTCCTCCTGAGGGCGATGCTGGCACAGGCATGGTGGCTACAAATGCTGTTCGCAAGCGCACGGGTAATGTGTCGGCAGGCACTTCGTCTTTCTCTATGATTGTACTGGAGAAGGCTCTTAGCCGTCCTTACGAGGCCATCGACATGGTTACAACTCCTTGCGGAAGCCCCGTGGCTATGGTTCATTGCAACAACTGCACATCCGACCTCAACGCTTGGATTTCGCTCTTCAAGGAGTATGCCAAGTTGCTTGGCGTGGAGGTTAGCACGGGCGACATCTTCTATAAGCTCTACAATCATGCTCTTGAGGGCGACGCCGACTGTGGTGGACTCATCGCCTACAACTACTTCTCTGGCGAGCCTATCACAGGTTTGCAGGAGGGCCGTCCGATGTTCGTGCGCACAGCAAGCGACAAGTTCAACCTTGCCAACTTCATCCGCACAAACCTCTATGCTGCCGTTGCCGTGCTGAAGATTGGCAACGACGTGCTCTTCAAGGATGAGCATGTGGAGGTTGACCGCATTACTGGTCATGGCGGCTTGTTCAAGACTCCGGGTGTGGGCCAGCGCATTCTTGCTGCAGCTATCAACTCGCCTATCTCTGTAATGGAGACTGCCGGCGAGGGTGGCGCATGGGGTATTGCCCTGCTTGCCGGATATTTGGTGAACAACGACAAGAAGGAGGCTCTCGCCGACTATCTCGACAGCCATGTGTTTGCAGGCAACAAGGGTGTGGAAATTGCTCCTACTGCCGAGGAGGTTGCAGGATTCGACACTTACATCGAGAGCTACAAGGCTGGCTTGGCTATTGAGCAGGCTGCTGTAGAGAATAAGAATTAAAAAAACAAAAGAAACAATGAACTCAAAACAATTAATGTATAAAGCAGCCGACAACATCCGTATCTTAGCTGCATCAATGGTTGAAAAGGCTAACTCTGGTCATCCCGGTGGCGCAATGGGTGGTGCCGACTTTATCAACGTTCTTTTCTCTGAATTCTTAGTTTACGATCCTGAGAATCCTGAATGGACTGGTCGCGACCGTTTCTATCTCGACCCAGGCCACATGTCGGCTATGCTCTACTCGGCTCTCGCTTTGCAGGGCAAGTTCACTCTCGACGAACTGAAGGAATTCCGCCAGTGGGACTCTCCTACTCCCGGACACCCAGAGCGCGACATCGTGCGCGGCATCGAGAACTCTTCTGGTCCGCTTGGCCAGGGTCATGCTTTTGCAGCAGGTGCTGCCGTAGCCGAGAAATTCCTTGAGGCTCGCTTGGGCAAGACTCCTATGCAGCACAAGATCTACGCTTACATCTCTGATGGTGGCGTTGAGGAGGAAATCTCTCAGGGCGTAGGCCGCTTGGCTGGCGTTCTTGGCTTGAACAACCTCATCATGTTCTACGACTCCAACGAGATTCAGCTCTCTACCGAATGCAAGGTGGTGATGAAGGAAGACACAGCTGCCAAGTATGAGGCTTGGGGATGGAACGTGCTTTCAATCAACGGTAATGATCCCGACGAAATCCGTCAGGCTCTCGTTAGCGCACAGACAGAGAAGGAGCGTCCTACACTTATCATCGGCCGCACCATCATGGGCAAGGGTGCCTTGAAGGAAGACGGTTCAAGCTATGAGCACAGCATCAAGACTCATGGTGCTCCACTCGGTGGCAAGTCATACGAGAACACTATCAAGAATCTTGGTGGCGACCCCGAGAATCCTTTCCTCATCTTCCCTGAAGTTCAGCAGCTTTATGCCAACCGCCGCGAGGAGTTGAAGCAGATTGTTGCCTCACGCCACAAGCAGGAGGCTGAATGGGCAGCTGCAAATCCTGAGAAGGCAGAACAGTTGAAGGAGTGGTTCTCTGGAAATGCTCCTAAGATCGACTGGACAGCTGTTCAGCAGAAGGCTGGTTCTGCCACACGTGCCGCTTCGGCTGCTTGCCTTGGCGTATTGGCTGAGCAGGTGCCAAATATGGTTTGCTCTTCAGCCGACCTCTCTAACTCCGACAAGACCGACGGTTTCCTCAAGAAGACCCACGACTTGGTGAAGGACGACTTCTCTGGCGCTTTCTTCCAGGCTGGTGTTTCAGAGCTTACTATGGCTTGCATGTGTATCGGTATGAATCTTCACGGTGGTGTGATTCCGGCTTGCGGCACATTCTTCGTATTCTCTGATTACATGAAACCAGCCGTTCGTATGGCTGCCCTTATGGGAGTGCCCGTTAAGTTCATCTGGACTCACGACGCTTTCCGCGTAGGCGAGGATGGTCCTACCCACGAGCCTGTTGAGCAGGAGGCACAGATCCGCCTTATGGAGAAACTCAAGAACCACAAGGGCGAGGATTCTGTACGTGTGTTCCGTCCGGCTGATGCCGAGGAGACAACCGTTTGCTGGGCAATTGCCATGGAGAATATGTCTACTCCTACAGCAATGGTTCTCTCTCGCCAGAACATCGAGAGTCTGCCTGAGGGCAACGACTACGAGCAGGCTCGCAAGGGTGCCTACGTAGTTGCTGGCTCCGACGAGGATTACGATGTCATTCTTCTTGCTTCTGGCTCCGAGGTTTCTACTCTCGTTGGTGGTGCAGCCCTCTTGCGCAAGGACGGCATTAAGGTGCGCGTCGTGAGCGTTCCTTCTGAGGGCTTGTTCCGTCGCCAGTCGAAGGAATATCAGGAGAGCGTGCTGCCTAAGAGTGCCAAGAAGTTTGGTCTCACAGCAGGTCTGCCCGTAAACCTTGAGGGTCTTGTTGGCGACAACGGCAAGATTTGGGGTATGGAGAGCTTCGGCTTCTCAGCTCCTTACAAGGTGCTCGACGAGAAACTCGGATTTACTGCCGACAATGTTTATAAGCAGGTTAAGGAAATGATGTAAATAGCCCCACCCCCGGCCCCTCCCCCACGAGGGGAGTGACTGGGGGTAGTGCTTCTTTTAATATATATAAATATGACCAACAAACGTCTCCTGTCGTGCATCGTTGCCGCTGCCTCGATGCTTGGCGCATACGCCCAGCCCCACACATTCGACGTGAACACCAAGAAGGTGGGAGCCAAGGTGCAGCCTACTATGTACGGCATTTTCTTTGAGGATATCAATTATGCCGCCGATGGCGGACTGTATGGCGAACTGGTGAAGAACCGCTCGTTTGAATTTCCCGACGCGCTGATGGGCTGGAAGGCCTTCGGCAAGTTTGAGGTGAAGAACGACGGTCCGTTCGAGCGTTGCCCCCACTATGTGGTACTCAGCTATTCGGGCCATAACGATGCTGCTACTGGTCTTCAGAACGAGGGCTATTTCGGCATTGGCGTAGAGAAGAACGAGGACTACCGATTCACAGTATGGGCTAAGGCCGAGGCTGGCGATGCCAAGGTTGAGGTGTCGCTCGTCGACGAGAGCACTATGGAGGAGCATCAGGAGTTTGCTACCGCCGAGCTTAACGTTAGCGGCAACGAATGGAAGAAGTATGAGCTTACGCTCAAGTCGCCCAAGACTGTGCAGAAGGCCAACCTCCGTCTCTTGCTCAAGGGCAAGAATGGCGTGGCTTTGGAGCACGTGAGCCTCTTCCCAAAGAATACTTTCAAGAACCGCGAAAACGGTATGCGCCGCGACCTCGCACAGGCTCTCTACGATCTTCATCCTGGTGTGTTCCGCTTCCCGGGCGGCTGCATCGTCGAGGGTTCGTCTTTGGACCAGCGTTACCAATGGAAGAACTCTATCGGCCCGGTTGAAAACCGTCCTTTGAACGGCAACCGCTGGCTCTCGACATTCAACTATCGCCTCTTCCCTGATTATTATCAGAGCTATGGCCTTGGATTCTACGAGTATTTCCAACTGTCGGAGGATATTGGTGCCGAGCCTCTGCCTGTGCTCAATGTGGGCATGGCTTGCCAGTTCCAGAACCACAACGACCCTTCGGCTCATGTTGCTGTGGAGGATTTGCAGCCCTACATCCAGGACTGCCTTGACCTTATTGAGTTTGCCAATGGCGACGTTAACACTACTTGGGGCAAGAAGCGTGCCGAGATGGGACATCCAGCACCATTCAACCTTAAGTTCCTCGCCGTGGGCAACGAGCAATGGGACGACCTCTACTACGAGCGTCTGCGCCCATTCGTAAAGGCTATCAAGGCCAAATATCCCAACATCAAGCTTATCGGCACATCAGGTCCCGACTCTGAGGGCGAGATGTTCGACAAGGGATGGAAGGCTATGAAGGAACTCAAGGCCGACCTCGTGGACGAGCATTTCTATCGCGACGAGCATTGGTTCCTCTCTCACGGTCTGCGCTACGAGAGCTACGACCGCAAGGGTCCGAAGGTGTTTGCAGGCGAGTATGCTTGCCACGGCAAGGGCAAGAAGTGGAACCACTTCGAGACTTCGCTCTACGAGGCTGCCTTCATGACCGACCTTGAGCGCAACGCCGACGTTGTGGACATGGCTACCTACGCTCCTCTCTTTGCCCACGTGGACGGATGGCAATGGCGACCCGACATGATTTGGTACGACAATACCCGCATGTTCAAGAGCGTGAGCTACTATGTGCAGCAGATGTACGCTTGCAACAAGGGCACAAACGTACTGCCTCTTACTATGAATGGCAAGCCTGTGGCTGGCCAGGAGGGTCAGGACGGACTCTTTGCAAGTGCTGTGGTCGACAAGCAGAAGGGTGAGATTATCGTGAAGGTTGCCAACACTTCTGACAAGGCTCAGGACATCACGCTCAACCTTAACGGACTGAAAGGCTCTTACTCGGCTACGGCAACAACTCTCCAATGCGACAATATGGATGCCGAGAATACTCTCGACAATCCTAACCTTATCCGTCCGGTAGAGACTTCAGCATCATGCGAGAGCAAGAAGAATGCTAATGTCATTAGCGACAAGCTTCCTGCAAAGTCGTTCAGAATGTATAAGATTAAGTAATTGAAGTTTCGCAGGCGAGAGGAGTTATAAGTTACAGATTAAAGTGTTTAGGAGGTTGAGCAGCATTTTGCTCAACCTCCTATTCTTTTTGAATTATGGGGTTTTATCCGAAATATGGAGCAACATAAATAGTGGTTTATCAATTTAATAAACATCATAAACTCTTTTTTCTTTATTTTTTCTTTGCTTTCTCACCATCAAGGCCTACATTGACGGCACTTACCTGCTGGGCTTCCCCAATCGTGAAGTGAGGCAAGCTCTGTACGAAATGGTGCTGCCCGCGCTTGCCATGCGACAAAAGTGAAGATTTTCTGAAGTTAAGAAATACATAAAAATTAAAGGAGTTAGGAAATCAAGCCAATAGTCATTTGTTGAACATTCAGCAACTCCACATTCAACACTACAAACTGTCACGACTGTCATTAAGAATTTGAAGTTGCAGCCATCCATTATAGTATCAACAAACAATAAGAGGTCGGGCGTTTTTTTACCGCTCGACCTCCTTTTAAGCATGTGCAGGGGGATTTTTAACTATATTTATAATAAAATATCAACCCTGTAACTATTCAGCGAATGCCATAGCATAGCTGTCCGTGCTCCCCCAAAGGGCACGGATAGCTTTATATGGTGATA
>CAKQEI010000024.1 GCA_934230115.1 uncultured Prevotella sp.
TCCGGCAGGATTCAAACCTGCAACCTTCTGATCCGTAGTCAGATGCTCTATTCAGTTGAGCTACGGAGCCATTGTTTTTGTTGTAATTGTGCTATTTCGTAATTGCGAGTGCAAAGGTAGTGCTTTTCCATGAAACCGCCAAATGTTTTTACAACTTTTTTCAGAAAATCTTTTCTTTAGTATGCTTTTTGTTATCTATTGGCCTTATATATTAAGTAGGTGTGGCATTAAATATAAATCTGTAGGTCCTTATATACAATAATGTTTGGGATGTGGCGTTATTATCTATGTAATATTACAAGAACATTATTTAATAGATACGTATCAATGATTGATTATATTAAAGGTGAGCTGGCAGAGTTGACACCGGCTCAGGCCGTAGTTGAGGCTTATGGCGTGGGATACGCCCTTAACATTTCCTTGAACACCTATGAGTCGATACAGGGCAAGAAGGATGTCAAGCTGTTTGTTCACGAGAGTCTTGTAGCTGGTGGACGCGACGACAGCTACACTTTCTTTGGGTTCGCCACCAAACAGGAGCGCGACCTCTACCGCCTGCTAATCACTGTGTCGGGTGTGGGAGCCAATACTGCACGCATGATACTCTCGTCGGCATCGCCTTCGGAGCTTGCCAATGCCATATCCACTGGCAACGAACGTTTGCTCAAGAGCGTTAAGGGCATCGGCTTGAAGACTGCCCAACGCATCATTGTAGACCTGAAGGACAAGATTCTCTCGCTTGGCATTGCCCAGGAGGTGTCGGCTGGAACAGCTGCCGATTCCACCATACCTGTGGATGTGCGCGATGAGGCTGTGGCTGCTCTTACCATGCTCGGCTTCTCGCCAGCTCCTTCGGCTAAGGTTGTCACGGCTATTCTTACCGACGATGCCTCGCTTCTAGTAGAGCAGGTAGTGAAGTTGGCATTGAAGCAGATAAAATAAAGTATATATTGATGACTTTTTTGAATACCATAACTCGTTTTATTCATAGGAATCTCTCAGCCCGCTTGTTTGTCGTCATGCTCGTAATGATGACAATAGCTGCCTATGCCCTGACGCAGACTCCCTTGCGCTTGCCGCAACGCCAGCAGCGTTTGGCTGGCAATGGGACGGTGCTGCAAAGCAATGACAAGCGTGATGGGGATGGCGAACGCAAGGGTACAGGCGGCAAGGACTCGCAGCGCATAGCTGCACAGCCCATATTGTCGGACGATGACTCCATACCCGACTCGCTGCTTCATCCGCGTTGGGCTATACAAAGAACACTGCCTATAACGCTTGACGACCTCTCGCAGGGGGCTGCCGACCTTAAGCGTCCCGACAACCTGAAGCAGGATGTGGAGTATAATGACTCGCTCGACCGCTATGTCATTGGCTCGAAGATAAGCGACACTTATATCAATGCTCCTGTGATGATGACGGCTGAAGAATATCTCAAGTGGAGTGAGAAGCAGCTGATGCAGAACTTCTTCCGTAAGAAGAACGACGAAATCTTCCAAGCCAAGGGCAAGGAGAAGTTCGACTTCTCGGATATGCACTTCGACCTTGGTCCGGCTGAGAAGATATTCGGTCCTGGTGGCGTGCGTATAAAGACACAGGGTACTGCCGAGCTGAAGTTCGGTGCCACGATGAAGAATATAGACAATCCGTCGCTGCCTGTGCGCAACCGCAAGACCACGACTATGGATTTCGACGAGAAGGTGAACCTTAACCTTAATGGTAGGGTGGGCGACAAGGTGAACATGAACCTAAATTACAACACCGACGCCACTTTCGACTTCGACGCCCAGAGCCTTAAGCTCAAGTATGATGGCAAGGAAGACGAGATTGTGAAACTTGTTGAAGCAGGTAATGTGTCGTTCCCTTCCAACTCGTCGTTGGTGAAAGGAGCTTCGTCGTTGTTCGGATTGCGTACCGACTTGCAATTTGGCAAACTCAAGCTGCAACTCGTCGCCTCGCAGAAGAAATCATCAACCAAGAGCGTATCATCCAAAGGTGGCAAGCAGTTCACGCCGTTTGAGATTGACGCTGCTAACTACGAGGACAACCGACACTTCTTTCTTGCACAATATTTCCACGACCGCTACGACGAGTCGATGCGCACCTTACCCAACCTCACTTCTGGTGTGAAGATTAACCGTGTGGAGATATGGGTGACCAACAAAACGGGTACTACAGCCAACACCCGCAACATTATTGCCCTGACCGACTTGGGCGAGAACTCTCGTGTGTCAAACCCTGCTTGGGGTGTGACAGGGCAACCTGTGCCTTCGAATTCGGCAAATTCCGAATACTCATCAATGACTTCGCAGTATGCCGCCGCGCGTAATATCGACGAGACGACAACAGTGTTTGATGGTATACCTGGTTTTCATGGAGGCAGCGACTACGAGAAGCTTGAGAAAGCACGTCTGCTTAACTCATCGGAGTATACCGTAAACCAGTCGTTGGGTTATGTGTCATTGAAGACTCAATTGCAGACAGATCAGGTGCTTGCCGTGGCTTATGAGTACACTTATGGTGGAGTGACCTATCAGGTGGGCGAGTTTGCAAGCGATGTTACCGATGTGTCGCAGGCGTTGTTTGTCAAATCGCTGAAAAATACTTCCAACAATCCGCAGCAAGGCAACTGGGGATTGATGATGAAGAACGTGTACTATCTCGCTTCGTCGGTAGAGAAGGAGAAATTCCGTCTCGACGTGAAGTTCCAGAGCGACACGGCTGGCGTGTATCTGACATACATACCTGAACCACAGGTGAAGAATCAGACCATCGTGAAACTGCTCGGAGCCGACCGTCTCGATAACAATAACAAGGCCCACTCGAATGGTTACTTCGACTATGTGGAGGGGTATACTGTGTCTAACGGTAGAGTGTTCTTCCCCGTATCTGAGCCTTTTGGTAAGTATATGTACAACTATCTTGTGGACAAGGGGGTTTCGGCGGAACAGGCTTCTAAATACGCATTCACCGAACTTTACGACTCAACAAAGACCGTGGCAAAGCAGATTGCCGAGAAGGACAAGTTTGTACTCATGGGACAGTTTCGCGGTACATCAGCCAATGTTATATCTACAGGAGCCTACAACATACCGCAAGGTTCGGTGGTGGTAACAGCGGGTGGCATAACACTTGCCGAGGGTACCGACTATTCGGTTGACTATTCCGCCGGCGAGGTGACCATTCTCAATCAGAGTATAATAGATGCAGGAACAAAGGTGAATGTGTCGCTCGAAAGCAACACCGACTATGCGCAGGAGCGCAAGACCATGTTTGGAATGAACTGGGAATACGACTTCTCGAAGGACTTCCAACTGTCGGGTACATTCCAGCATCTGTCTGAACAGGCCCTCACCAACAAGGTGAATATGGGCAATGAGCCGCTTAACAACACTCTTTGGGGTTTAAATATCAACTGGAAGAAGGAGAGCCAATGGCTCACCAATATGCTCGACAAGTTGCCTTTCTTGCATCTCACACAGCCATCGCAGATATCCTTCACGGGCGAGTTTGCCCAACTTATAGCCGGACAAAGTCATGGCACACAGGATAATGCGTCGTATATCGACGACTTTGAGGAGGCTAAGAACACAATTGATGTGTCAACACCAACGTCGTGGATACTGTCGTCTGTGCCGTCGATGTTTGCCGAGTCGTCCGACAAGTCGACGTTGCGCTCTGGCTTCAACCGCTCGCGTATGGCATGGTATTACATTGACCCTATCTTCACTCGCCGCTCGTCGTCGCTCACTCCAAGCCATATCAAGAGCGACCTCGACCAACTTAGCAACCACTATGTGCGTGAGGTTTACGTGAGTGAGCTGTTTCCAAATCGCGACCAAAGCGCCTACAATGGTGCTTCGTCTACAATAAATGTGCTCAACCTTGCCTATTACCCCAATGAGCGAGGCCCGTACAACTTCAATCCCGACTTGAATGCCGATGGTACACTGAACAATCCGCAGAAGCATTGGGGTGGCATGATGCGCAAACTCGACACCAATGATTTTGAGGCTGCTAATATAGAATATGTGGAGTTTTGGATGCTCGACCCCTTTATTTATACGCGTAAGGAGGGAAAAGCAGAGGATTATGGTGGCGATTTCTACATCAACCTTGGCGAGATGAGTGAGGATATCTTGCGCGATGGTAAGAAATTCTATGAGAGTGGAATGCCAGTTGATGGCTCGCAGAGCTTCACCACAACACAGTGGGGAAAAGTGCCCAACCAGGCTACTGTGACTTATGCTTTTGCCACAACCAAGGGCTCGCGCGCATTGCAGGATGTGGGCTTCAATGGACTCAACGACGAGGAGGAGCAGAAGTGGGAGTCGTATCAGGATTTCCTTACCGAGATACAGGGTAAGGTGAGTCCTGCCGTGTGGGACTCGATATGGGCTGACCCTGCCGGCGACAACTACCACTATTTCCGTGGTACCGATTACGACCAGATGAAGGCTCCTATTCTGCGCCGCTACAAATATATCAACAACCCACAGGGCAACTCTCCCGACACCGACTCGCGCACGGAGAGCTACGACACATCCTATAAGTCAACTCCTGATGTGGAGGACATCAACCAGGACTATACGCTCAATGAATACGAGAAGTACTTCCAGTATCACATTTCCATACGTCCTGAAGACCTGGAGATTGGCAAGAACTACATCGTGGACAAGCGTACAACGTCGCGCCCATTGCGCAATGGCAACAAGGAACCGGTCGACTGGTATCAGTTCCGCATACCGCTCACCGAGTATGAGAAGAAGTTTGGCTCGATCAACGACTTTACTTCGATGCGCTTCATGCGTATGTTCATGACCGGCTTCAAGCATCCTATCGTGTTGCGTTTTGCCACACTTGACCTCGTGCGCGGTACATGGCGAGTGTATGAACAAAACCTTGATAATTCTGCCAATACGTCAGGACGACTCTCGGTGAGCGCTGTCAACATCGAGGAGAACAGCGACAAGAAACCTGTCAACTATATTCTGCCTCCGGGCATTCAGCGT
Source organism: uncultured Prevotella sp. (assembly GCA_934230115.1). Lineage (GTDB taxonomy): Bacteria > Bacteroidota > Bacteroidia > Bacteroidales > Bacteroidaceae > Prevotella. The sequence goes on from CAKQEI010000024.1 coordinate 5,013, forward strand.
GGACAGGACCCGACACAGCCGCAGCTTGTGGAGAATAACGAGCAGGCGCTTGCTCTCACTGTGAACAACCTTGGCACAGGCGAGGCTAAGGCGGTGTACAAGAACACATCGCTCGACCTGAGACAATACAAACGACTGCAGATGTTTGTGCATGCAAATGCGTTTGAGCCAAACGTAACGGGACTGGAGGACGGTCAGATGTCGGTGTTCATACGTCTTGGCAGCGACTACAAGAGCAATTTCTACGAATACGAGATACCGCTCACACTTACTGCACCCGGCCAGTATGGACGTTTCTCTTCGGAGGCAGCGTGGGCAGTATGGCCTAAGGACAATATGCTCGACATTCCGCTCTCGTTGTTCACCGGACTAAAGAAGGAGCGCAATAAGGCGAAAGCTCAGGGACAGGCGTCCTACAACCGTGCCTTTACCGCCTACGACACAGACAATCCAAAGAACCGCATCACGGTGATGGGTAATCCTACACTCGGCGAAGTGAAGACTATGGTTGTCGGTGTGCGCAACAACTCAGGACAGGAAAAGAGTGGCGAGGTGTGGGTGAACGAACTTCGACTGAAGGAATTCAACAATTCAGGCGGATGGGCTGCGCAGGGCAATCTGAACATTCAACTCTCCGACCTCGGCACAATAAACGCTCAAGGACGATATGTGTCGTCTGGCTTTGGAGGATTGGAGGAAGGTGTGGCTGAGCGCAGCACCGATAATCAGTCGAACTATACAGTGACCACCAATGTGGAGCTGGGTAAGTTTTTCCCCGACAAGGCTAAGGTGAGTGCACCGCTCTACTATTCGGTGACAAAGGAGAAAACATCGCCAAAGTATAATCCGCTAGACACCGACATGGAGCTTGACGATGCTCTCGATGCGGCAGGCTCCCGGCATGAGCGCGACTCCATTGAGAGTATTGCCGTGACCAAGGTGACACAGACCAACTTCTCGCTATCCAATGTAAGAGTGGGCATACAGAACAAGCGTCATCCTATGCCTTATGACCCTGCCAACTTCTCGTTCTCCTACAGCCATAGCCATAGCTACACTACGGGTGAGACTACTGTCTATGAGAAAGAGGACAACTGGAGAGGCTCTGTCAACTATTCGTGGACTCCTGTATACAAGCCTCTTGAACCATTCAAGAAGATTAAGTCGAAATCGAAATGGCTCGACCTGCCAAAGAAGTTTGGATTCAACTGGTTGCCGCAAAACGTTGGCTTCAACTCCGAGATAACACGCAACTACTATGAGTTGCAGGAGCGCGACATGGAGTCGACCGAGAATCAGAAGCTTCCGCTCACATTCTCGTCGCAATTCTTATGGAATCGTGAGTTTAACTTGCGCTGGGACCTCACGAAGAATCTTCATATGAACTTCCAGAGTGCCACGAATGCCGAGATAGAGGAGCCTTACTCACCCGTGAACAAGGATCTGTATCCCGATCATTATGAGGCATGGAAGGACTCCGTGTGGACTTCGATAAAGCATATGGGCACACCGTTGAACTATAGCCAGCAGTTTCAGGCTTCCTACAAGTTGCCTATCAATCTACTGCCTGTATTCGACTGGGTGACATCGGATGCTACATACAACGCCTCTTATAACTGGGCGCGTGGCACCGACCTTGAGGACGGAACGTCGCTTGGCAACACTATTGCCAACAACCGACAGATAAACCTCAACGGCCAGTTCAATCTTGAGAAACTCTACGATCACGTGCCATTCTTGAAGAAGGCAAACGACAGATTCAAGAAGACAAACTCGGCTGTCAGTTCTACAAGCCGCAGCAATGCCAACAGGAAGATTGCTGGCAAGAAAAAGATTGACGCAAGGGACAAGGACAAAGGCAAGGATGGAGCCGACGGCAAGCAGAAAGGCAAGGAAGACAAGTTGCGCTCGCAGTTGCCTAAGAACAAGCGTGCCTTTGAGAAGGAAGTGACGCTTCTGCCAGACACGACGCTTAAGGTGGTGCACAGCAAGAAGACACGCCGACTGATAGTGTCTGCAAAGACACAGGACGGCAAGGCGTTTGAGGTGAAGTATCGCAAGCTTGACGACAACAGCATACGTATATTAAATAAGGTGGACTCTGCCTTGAAGATTAAAATATCGGTTGTGGCTAAGCAGCCGCTTGACGAATTGAAGTGGTATCGCACTGCACAGTCGGTGGCACGTGTTCTGATGATGGTGCGCAATGTAAGTGTGAGCTATCGCAATCAGTATGCCATGTCGCTGCCAGGCTTCAAGCCTATGATAGGCAATGCATTCGGTCAGGGACACGACATGGGTCCGCTTGCTCCGGGTCTTGACTTTGCCTTCGGCTTTATGGGTGATGGCTATATAGACAAGGCACGCGATAACGGATGGCTACTCATGAGTGACTCATTGGCTACGCCTGCCACTACCAACAAGACTGAGGACTTGCAGCTTAAGGCAACCCTTGAGCCTGTGCGCAACCTTAAGATCGACCTCATGGCGTCGCGCACAATGACTACGGCACGCTCAGTACAGTATATGTATGAGGGCAATCCTACAACACAGAGTGGCACATTCACTATGACAACGATGTCGCTGCGCAGTGCGTTTGAGGGTTCGGGCAATGCAAGGAATGGCTATCATTCGGCTTCGTTCGAGCGTTTCTGCAACTCGCTTGAAGGTTTCCGTCAGCGTGTTGAGGCTCAATATGCGGGTGCGGTATATCCTGCAGGCTCGCAACTTGCTGGCAAACCATTCAATGCAGAGAATGGAGGAGTGAATAAATACAGCTCTGACGTAATGGTGCCAGCATTCCTTGCTGCTTACACCAATATGGGTGGAGGTGGATTGTCGATATTCCCGTCGCTGTCGAAGCTGCTGCCCAACTGGACTATAAAATATAGTGGACTCTCGAAACTGCCGTGGTTCAGCGATGTGTTCAAGAGTGTAAACCTCAATCACTCATATAAGAGTGTGTATGCAGTGGGCTCATACTCGTCGTATAGCACATTCATGGAATACATGAACGGACTCGGATTCATAACCGATGCCACATCTGGCTCACCTGTACCTAACTCCATGTACAATGTGTCGACAGTGAGCATCAACGAGTCGTTCTCGCCGTTGCTTGGCATTGACTTCACACTGCACAACAATATGACCATCAAGGCTGAGTATCGCACAACGCGTGTGCTAAGTCTTAGTATGACTTCGGTACAAATAAACGAATCGTCGTCGCACGACTGGGTGATAGGCGCTGGATACACCATCAACAACTTCAACCTGTTTGGTGGTGGCTCCAACAAACATCGCAAGGTGAAGCAACGTGGCGGCAATAAGGACTTGTCTGCAAAGACTTCATTTACACAGCGTGGACGCTCGTCGGGAGGAGTGAACAACGACTTAAAGCTGCGTCTCGACCTCAGCTTGCGTAAGCAGGCGTCGATAAGTCGCGACATTGCAACCATGACCTCATCGGCAAACAGTGGCAACACAGCATTCAAACTGTCGTTCTCTGCCGACTATAGCTTCTCGCGTATGCTCACTATGAGTTTCTACTACGACCGTCAAACCAACACCCCATTGCTCTCGTCGAGCTCATATCCTACAACAACACAGGATTTCGGCTTGAGCATGAAATTCTCGTTGACGAGATAAAAGAGAACATCAAAAAAACGCAGATAAGCAAAATAGCTTATCTGCGTTTTTTTGATGATTTACCAAAGAGCAATGCTCCTTCTTGGTATTTGCGGTAGAGTTTCCAGCCAAGCATCATTCCGTCGAACACACCCGAGCCGAGACTCAGCATTTTGGCAAATTTCTGTGCCTTGTTCTGTGGAGCATCTTCTTCACGATGGAAAAGATAGTTCCATTTCTCGGCAATGCGATCCTCGTCGCGCTTTATCCTCTTTTTAAGCTCTTCCTTGTAGAGCCTTATGTCATTTAGCGAACGAAACTGACGCTCGCCATTATCAGCAACATTCTGTGTCATACCTTATAATATATAAGTATTAAAGAATACCGGTAGGGTAGTGGTGTATGTGTTGTCTGCTTATTCTTGCATGAGCATACTTGCGAGAAATCTGACAAGCGGACGCTCAATCCATTTCTTTCTGAAAATGACAAACAGGAGCAGTACGGCAAAATAAGCTCCGGCTATGCATGCAAAGGCAGCTGCAATGCCCATTAATGGCTCCAAGGCATAAGCAGCGGCAAACGACAGATAGATGAGCCCAATGAAGAGCAGCAACGAGAGCACTGCCACCATGACGAGGGCCGTGAGCAGGCGCACAATCTTGTCAATTACATCGAGCTTCATGTATTTTGTTTGAAGCCCGATGTAATGTCTTACAACCTCTATCAGTTGCGCTATAGTCTCTATGTTTTTATCTGTTGAGAACATTTAGCCTTGTGTAGAGTTGATATTATTCGTTGACGTTGTCAGTAGCATCCTTAATGTCGTCAACGAGGTCTTCAACCTCCTTGCGGCTTACCTTGATGTTGTGCTTCTTGCAGAAGTCGTCTACTGCGTCGCCAATTTTTGTACGAGTCTCGCTTCCTTTCTCAGGAGCCAAGAGTATTCCTAATGCTGTACCGGCGATAGCGCCGCCGAGAAATGCGCCAATGTAACCTAATGCTTTCATGTTGTTTTAAGTTTAGATGTTATAGAAATATGGTTCTGCGGTACCAGACACGACAATTACGTCTACGGATATACACCCACAGTGATATGTTGTCGTGTTTTACCTTATTGAGAGCAAATATAATGATTTTTTTCCGACAATACTACTTTTCTTTGCAATTTTTTGTTAAATTCCATGTATATAACTCATTTAACAAACTTTATGTGCGTCATAAGGTATTAATTATGAGATATTTTGTAATTTCGCACCAAAATGGACATAAACATAAATCTCTAAAAACACAATATTGATATGAAGAAAAGTATGGTTTTGTGCGCAGGTGTCTGCGTAGCATTGGCTTTCACAAGCTGCAAGTCAAAGGAGAGTGCATACAAGAAGATGTATGATAAGGCTCAGGCTAAGCACGAACAGCCAGCTGAACAGCCGGCACAGGAGGTTACTCCAGTTGTGGCTCCTATCGTGGAGAAACCTGCCACAGAAACAACAGTTGTAGATAATTCGGACAATGTAGCAGTACGCACAGAGGATTTCACCCTTATAAGCGGCTCTGGACTGAGCAATTTCAGTGTGGTTGTTGGCTCATTCTCTGTCAAGGCCAATGCCGAGGGTTTGCAGCGTCAGCTTAAGGCTGCCGGTAAGAACGCACAGATTGTGTTCAACTCAGAGCGCAACCTCTATCGTGTTGTAGCAACTACTTTTGCCACTAAGTCGGAGGCTGCACAGTCACGCGACCAGCTTGTTGGCCAATATCCAGGTGCTTGGTTGCTCTATAAGAAATAATTGATTGCCCAATGGCTCGAATACTCTCTATCGACTATGGCAAGAAGCGCACAGGGCTTGCAGTCACCGACCCGCTACAGATTATACCTGGCGGATTGGCGACTGTTGCAACATGCGACCTTATGAAATATCTTAAGGACTATGTGTCGCGCGAATCCGTGGAGCGCATAGTTATGGGCGAACCACGTCAGCTCAATGGTGAACCGAGCGAGAATCTTGCCCGTGTAAAGCAGTTTGCAGCGCAATGGCGCAAGCAGATGCCCGATATTCCCATTGAGTTTTATGACGAGCGTTTCACTTCGGTGCTTGCACACAAGGCAATGCTCGACAGTGGCATAGGCAAAAAGGCACGCCAGAACAAGGCCCTTGTCGACGAGATAAGTGCCACAATAATTCTACAGGATTACCTTCGGATGAAGGGAAAATAACATATTAAGAAAACAAATGATTTTACCTATTTATACTTACGGACAGCCAGTGCTCCGCAAGGAGGCTCAGGACATAACACCTGATTATCCCGAGCTTAAGACTCTTATTGCCAACATGTATGAGACCCTCGCTGCAAGCGAAGGCATTGGACTTGCGGCTCCACAGATTGGTCTTGACATTCGTCTTGTTGTTATCGACCTTGACGTGCTGAGTGAAGACCTGCCCGAATACAAAGGATTCCGCCACACATTCATCAATCCATACATTTTGGAGTATGATGAGAACTCAAAGAAGGAGACAATGGAGGAGGGATGTCTCTCATTGCCGGGCATACACGAGAGTGTGACACGCCCCACACGAATACATGTCACCTATATGGATGAGGACTTCAACGAGCATGACGAATGGGTGGAGGGATACCTCGCTCGCGTAATGCAGCACGAGTTTGACCATCTTGGCGGTAAGATGTTTATCGACCGCATCTCACCGATGCGCCGTCAGATGGTGCGCAGCAAGCTTAAAAACCTCTTGCTCGGACGTTTCCGCTGCACATATCGCACCAAGGCTCCAAAGAAGTAAATAATGTTTTACATATAATTGACAATTGATGATTGATGGTTTACAATTATCAATTGTCAATTAAATATCATACTCTTTCATTTCTTACTATGAAACATATAATCCTCTTTTTCACACTACTTCTGGCTTACGTCGGTCCTATAAAGGCGCAGTTTAACACCAATCGCCTTATGATATCCGGACGCAGTGCTTTGTATTATGAGGACTATGTGCTTTCTATACAGTATTTCAACCAGGTGCTCACGGCAAAGCCATATCTCTATGAGCCTTGGTTCTATCGTGGACTTGCCAAATTCTATCTTGACGACTTTTCGGGTGCTGAGGCAGATGTTACGAAAGCTGTTGAACTCAATCCTTATATATATAATATGTATGAGTTGCGTGGCTTGTGTCGCATACGCCAGAAGAAATACGACTTGGCTATAGGAGACTATGACAATGCATTGCGTATAAATCCTCAGAATCAAGCGGCTTGGTACAACCGTGCACTATGCCGTGTAGAGCAGAAAGACTATAAGCAAGCGCAACTTGAGCTTGACACTGTGGTTACCAAATGGAAGAAGTTTGCAGGTGCATATTCGCTTAAGGCTCAGATATGTCTTGCCCAAAACGACACCACAGCAGCCGACCATTGGCTCGACAAAGGACTTGAGGTTGATCCTTATGATGCTGATGCGTGGACTACACGTGCTATGATATCTCTTTCACGCTCGAAATGGAAGGATGCCGATACGTATCTTGGCAAGGCAATTCACCTTAAACCTAAGAATGTAGGCAACTATGTGAACCGTGCCCTTGCACGTTATAATCTCAACAATCTGCGTGGTACAATGGCTGATTATGACACTGCTCTCGATCTTGACCCGGAGAATTTCCTCGCCCACTACAACCGTGGTTTGCTGCGTATGCAACTTGGCGATGACAACCGTGCAATTGAGGATTTCAACTATGTGATAAAGATGGAGCCGCAGAACATACTTGCCATATACAACCGTGCTATATTGCTTGACAAGACGGGCAACTTGCGTGCTGCCATACGCGACTATACGTTAATGATTGAGCAGTTTCCTAATTTCTGGAACGGTCTTTCGCGCCGTGCCTCTTGCTATCGACGGCTTGGCATGATTGCCAAGGCAGAACTCGATGAGTTCCGTATTTTCAAGGCACAAATGGACAAACGTCAGGGTATACAGAAACGATGGACCAACCAACAACGCAAGCAGATGCGACGCCGCAGCGAGATTGATCCAAACAAATACAACCAGATAGTTGTGGCCGATGAGCAGACTGCCGAGCATGAATACAAGAGCGACTATCGAGGAAGAGTGCAAAACCGTGTCACAGGCATGGAGCCTCTACCCATGTTTCATCTATCGTATATACAGTATATAAGTGAAGTGCACATCTATCACGCCTTTGCACAGAAGGTGGAGCAGCTTAACGATGCTTCGCCTAAGTCGCCACGCATATTCATCAACAGTTTGGAACGTCAACTCGATGAACATGCCTCACGCTTGATGTTGTCGCGTATAGACTCATTGACCAATGTTATCAATCGCACTCGCGACGAACGTAAGTTGAACTCTGTGCTTTTGCGCCGTGCCATTGCAGAGAGTGTAGCACAGGACTATGAGGCTGCAGTGAGCGACCTTAACACCAGTCTTGGTATAGATACCACTCAAGTGCTTGCTTTGTGGCATCGCGCCTATTGCCAGGCTATGCTCAATGAGTTTGACAAGTCGCGTGCCTCGGTTTCGGGAAATGACATGGCATTGAAGGCTCTTAGAGTGATAGCCGATCTCGACCGTGCTATACAGCTCGATTCCGACAATCAGTATCTCTACTACAATCGTGCTTGTGTTCGATTGCAACGCAAAGAATATACACTTGCTATCGACGACTTTACGCGTGCGATAAACATTGACAGTAGTCTTGCCGAGGCTTACTACAATCGTGGTTTGGCTCGTATTGCTAATGGATTGAAATCGGATGGTATAGCTGACCTTAGCAAGGCAGGCGAGCTCGGACTGTATGCTGCCTATAGCGTGATAAAACGTGTGTCAACAGGCAAATAGTACAAAGAAACAGTAAACAGAAAAAAAGAAGAAATGTAGATGGGTAGTTTTGTGCGCATCATATTTATATTATGGGTGTCGGTCATAATGTCGAGTAATGGCGTTATGGCCGCAGGAGACATCGCTCCCGACCGAAAAACAATAGCTGCAAAGCTGTTTAGGACGGGAGAGACATTCTATGCCGATAGGCAATATGCGTTGGCGATGAAGAATTATCTTGACGCTTTGCGTATTGCCGAACACAATGGGGCAGACGAACTGACTGCAATGATATATAATGGTATAGGAAATTTATACAGTACTCAGGGCGACTATCAGATGGGACTCTACTTCTATCGCAAGGCGTTGGCAATGAGTAGGCGTGGTAAGCACAGCAACCGCAATCTGCAAAACGCAATACTCAACAATCTTGTTGGAGCTTCTTGCTTTGTTGGGCAAACCGACAGTATAATTGCTTACTTCAATATGATGGAGACGAATGTGGAGCATACGCCCGACTACCATTACAACATACTTATGGGGCGCGGCCTTATAGCCAAGAGTCAGAACAGGCAGGATGAGGCGGCAGGATATTATCTCAAGGCAGAAAACTATGCGCGTAGCAAGAATCTCGACAACTCATTTATTGACATCAGCAATTCTTGTCTTGCGCAATTATATATAGATAATGGAAATCCTGATTCTGCAATCTACTATCTTAAGAAAAATGAGAAATGGGCGCGTAGCACAAAACAGAACAGCTTGCTTGCTGAGGCCATGAATCAACTCGCCCGTGCATATGATGCCAAGGGCGACGGCGCACAAGCTACTGCTTGCAGATTGGAGTATGCACGATTGCTTGACACTCTGCACCGCAGTGATGAATTTAATACAATGAAGAATGCCCAATTTATGTTTGATGCCAAACGTAACGCCTCCAAAATAAGCTTTCTGACACAAAAACAGACGTTCAGTGAGCAACAGATACGTATGCAGAATCGTTGGCTTGTGACGCTTGCCATAGGTATAGTGCTTGTTGCGGTGTTGTTAGTGTGGGTATATGTTCAGAAACGTCAGTTACGACAAGCCTACAACAGTCTTTACGACCGTAGCCAGGTATTGCCTACTACTTCGCCAATGATCCTGTCTGATATGCACCGCGCGGAATTGCTCGACAACATACGCAATGTAATGGAGTCAACCGATGAGTTTTGTAGTCCCGACTTTAGTATTGAGCGATTGGCACAGCTTGTTGACTCCAATTCGCGTTATGTGTCAGAGGCTATCAACGATGGTTATGGAAAAAACTTTCGAACCTTCCTGAATGAATATCGCATCAGGGAAGCTATGCGAAGGCTTGCCGACAGTGAGCGATTTGGAGGTTTCACAATAAAGGCTATAGCTGAAAGCGTGGGGTACAAGTCGCAAGCTAACTTTATAACAGTGTTTACAAAGACAACTGGAATGAAGCCCTCTATGTATCAAAAGATATCAAAAGAGCGTGTTTTAGATTAATAATTAATCTAAATACGCTCTTTTTAGTTACTATTTCGCGAAATAGTAATGTTTTTAAGGATAAAAGTATGTTGTTTTTTGACTTTTGTCTTTATCTTTGCAAAAAGAAAAATATATAAAACCTATTATATTATGGAAAAGAACTTTTACGCTAATCATGCCACGTCAGCGTGGCTAAGATATGCAGCCCCTGCTGTGGTGGCAGCATTCTTTTCAACAGCAGTCTATGCACAGGAAGCTCCTTCAAAACCTAGCAATCTTAAGGCTACGGAAACGAGTGGCTATGTGACATTGTCGTGGGATCGTTTTGCCAAAGCTGACACTTTGCTGAATGAGGGTTTCGAGGATGACAACATGCCGGAGACATGGACTGTGAAGGTTACCAATACTTATGATCCAACATTTACTTGGTTCCGATTCCCAACAGCATCAATGGAAGAAGATGGTGACGAGGAAGAGATGGCAATGTGGCGTCATTCTGGCAAGGGAAGCGCTGTGATATCTTGGGATCAAGCATGTCCTCATGAGGATGGATCGTCGGCTGTACAGGATGAATGGCTCATTATGCCTGCCACAAAGGGAGCGCAATATCTCAACTTCTATACATATATTGCACCTGAACTTTTAGAGTATGGTGCTTATGAGGATTTCCCCGACCATTACTATGTGAAGGTTAGCCATGACGGAGGCAAAACATGGAATGAGATATGGGATGCACGTTATGACAGCAACGGTTCTGATGGCTGGCAGCTCGTGTCGCTTTATCTTGGCGATGCTTCAGAGGGTGATGCTATAGTGGCTTTCGAGGCAAAGAGTAATCCGGATGATGACACCTCGGGTTTGTATTTCACATGGGCCATTGATGATGTTAGTCTTTACACTTCAGCTGTTGATGCTGCCAATGCCCCTGCCAAGAATCTTCCTAATATATCAAAGACTCTCAAAGGACTTCCTGCATACCGACCATTTGCTATTACAGGAAAGCGTGTGGCACAGCCTAAGAAGTCGGCTTACAAGGTGGTTGCTCCAGCCGAGACTTACAATGTATTGCTCGATGGTGAGTTGATCGCCAATATTAAGTCTACTGAATATACTGATAAGTCGGAGAAGACTTCTGGCGAACATACCTATGGTGTGCAGGCTGTCAATGGCGAACTTGCATCAGAGATAGCTGAGGTGAAGGTGAAAGTTACTGAGGCTACAGTAAACGCTCCTCGTGATGTAAAGGCTACTGCTGAATATGATGAAGAGTCGGGCAAGTATAATGTCAAATTGACTTGGAATGCTCCCGAAGGTGACCGTCTGCCCGATCATTATGAGTGCTATGCCAATGGAGCGTTGTTCGCAGGATGGATAGAGCCTGATGAACTTGTTGCTGAGCAGACAGGAGTAAATCGTGGTGTTCAGTATTATTCTGTAAAGGCTGTTTACGCCAATCCAGAGGGTGAGTCGGAACTTGTGGGCGATCTTGTAGCCATTGGCACACGCAACACTCCTTATAATCTTGAAGTAAACGTAGAAGATGGTAATGCCAAGCTTGCTTGGATAGCTCCTAAGGCTTCGGAGTATGAGGTTGAGAAATATCAGATATTCCGTGGCAACACACAGTTGGGCGAGACCCCTGCTACAGAGTTCACAGATGAGAACATTCCTGATGGCGTATACGACTATAGTGTTAAGGCTGTTTATGCCGACGGATTTGTTTCACTGCCTGTGACTGTTGAGACTGCATATGGTGATGAGCAGATATACGACCTTCCGTTTGCTGAGGACTTTACTGGTGGATTGAAACCGTCAGACTGGACTATTGAGCGTGTAAACACTTCAATGAAGACTGATTATCTCTGGCGTTTCGACAACTGGTATGAGCTTAATGTCACTGGTGGTGGATTCGATAAGGATTTTGCCTCTATGACTTCCTCAATCTCACCAATGGTCAGCATGTTTGCAGTGCTTGAGACTCCTGCCATTTATGATGATGTTGATAAAGATGAAAAGGTTACTTTGGAGTTTGATCTCGACTATAGTGCTGTGGAGAAGACTACAGGCAAAAAGTCGAATGCAGGATTGCGCTATTCTTTCAACAAGGAGGATTGGGCTAATGTTTGCGACGAGTTCACAGGTTATGACGAGAGTGAACTTGCAGAAGGTGAGACTTGCAAGCCAGAACACTTCACTCTTGATGTGACAAAATGTTTCCAGGAGGGATGTCCTGTTTATTTCGGATGGTATTATGAGGCTCGTCAGGCTAAGCATATCGCCGTCGACAATGTTAGAATATATAAGGAGAATGCTTCTGGAATAAGTGTAGTTGAGAACAGTAAGGCCAACACCAATGCTCCTGTATACAACCTTAATGGACAGTATGTGGCTAATGGCCGTAAAGGTCTTGCCTCGGGTGTTTATATTCAGAATGGTAAAAAGATAGTAGTTAAATAAATTTTGATTCTCATGTGTAGGGAGTGCGTCGAAATAGAGTTACGTTAAATTCTATTTTGATGCACTCTTTACCTTTATTTATATCTTTTGTTTAAGTCTTTTTCTCGCTAAAAGTTCTTTATTTCCAAAATAATAGCGTAATTTTGTAGCTATTACATAACTTTCAATCAGAAAACGATAACAAACAAAATGACAAGAAAACTTTTAGCATTGGTGTTGTTTATGTTTAGTGTGGCTATGTTTGCCTCAAACAACACCTATATTCCGCAAAAGCGAGAGTTTCGCGGAGCTTGGATTCAGTGTGTAAACGGACAGTTTATAGGTATGTCTACACAAAAGATGCAGCAGACATTATCTTATCAGCTTGACGAACTGCAGAAGGATGGTGTCAACGCTATATTCTTTCAGGTAAGAGCCGAATGCGATGCTTTATACAAGAGCGACATTGAGCCGTGGAGCCGTTTCCTAACAGGTCAACAGGGCAAGGCTCCTTCGCCTTATTGGGATCCATTGCAGTGGATGATAGACCAGTGTCATGAGCGTGGTATGGAGCTTCATGCATGGCTTAATCCTTATAGAGCCAAGACAAAGTTTACGTCTGCTCTCGCTTCCAATCATGTTGCCATGCGTAGTCCTGGCAGCGTGTTCTCCTATGACGGACTTTTCATTCTTAATCCAGGATTGCCAGAGAACCGTGACTATATTATTAAGGTGGTTAATGATATTGTGTCGCGCTATGATGTTGATGGCATTCATATGGACGACTATTTCTATCCATATCCAGTGGCAGGTTTGCAGATACCTGATGAGCGTGAGTTTCAGAGATACAACAATGGCATACGCGACCGTGGTGACTGGCGTCGAGACAATGTAAACATATTTATAAAGGAGTGTGGCGAAAGTATACACAGGATTAAACCTTGGGTGAAGTTTGGCATATCGCCGTTTGGTATCTACCGCAATAAACGTGCTGGAGTGGAGATTGGTAGCAACACACGTGGCACACAAAACTACGACGACCTTTATGCCGATGTGCTCTTATGGGTGAACAATGGATGGATTGACTATAGTGTACCGCAGATTTATTGGCAGATAGGTCATAAGACTGCTGACTATAAGACTCTGATAGAGTGGTGGAACCGTTATGCTTCAAAGCGTCCACTGTTTATAGGTGAGGATGTAGAGCGTACTGTTAAGTTTGCCGACCTCAATAATCCGAAGAGTAATCAAATGCCTGCAAAGTTTGCTCTTCATTCACAGTTGCCTTATGTAAATGGTACTGTGCTGTGGTATGCCAAGGCTGCTGTTGACAACGTAGGCAACTATGGATCGATGCTGCGCAATCATTATTGGCGTTATCCAGCCCTACAACCACGTATGCCGTTTATTGATTCTAAGGCACCTAAGAAACCGAAGAGAGTTACTACGGTGTGGACTTCGGATGGTCCGGTGTTGTTTTGGACAAAGCCTAAGGGGAAGAAGTGGAGTGATGTTGTTACAAAATTCGTGGTCTACCGTTTTGCCAATGGCGAGAAAGTAAACCTCAACGACCCTACTAAAATAGTTGCTATCACTCCCGAAACTATGTACAAGCTGCCTTATAATGGCGGATTAAAAAAATATACCTATGTAGTGACCTCGCTCGATAGAATGAGCAACGAGAGCAAGGGAGTGAAGGAAAAGATAAAACTGTAGACAAAAATTGAAGATTATGAGACGGAAATTTATACTGTCAATAGCCTTGATGATGGCAGGAATAATTAATGCACAGACTACAGGTTCGTGGCACATGGTTAGAGAATTGCCCCAAAAGCATTTCAAGCAAACCATTCCTGTGGGCAATTACAGTGGCATAACACATCTTTATGACGATGTGTATGCCATGGTGAGCGATAAGAGCGATTCAGCTCTTTACTTTAATGTGCGACTTTATATCAGTAAGCAGACTGGAGAATTATTGCAGGCAGAATGGCTTGGCGGACATGGCAAGGCTGACTTGATAGGACTTGACAACGAGGCTATTACGCGTGTGTCCAACCGTACGGTGGTGATTGCCAATGAGGGTAAGTGCCGACTTAAGGAATATTTGCTTGATTCCGACTCCATATCAATGGCTTATGCAACCGAAAACTCTGCTATAGTAGATAACAATAAGAAGTTATGGGGATGGGCTATGTCGGCTACAGAGTTTTATGACAATTATAGCTTTGAGTCGGCAACTTACGATAGCGTAAATCATAAGTTGTGGACTATTAACGAGAGCACAATGCGCCGTGATGGCAAGCCTGCCACTCCTCAGAACTTATGTAATAATGTGCTGCGACTCATATCCTTCGACTGGAATGACCACACCAAAACCCCAGTGGCATATCTTTACCGCATGGACATGCCCACTACTATGAAGACGGCCAAGACGTATGTGATGGGAGTAAGCGAACTGTGTGCATTGCCCGATGGACAATTGCTTGTGCTTGAGCGCGAGGCTTTCATACCGAAAGTAAAGATGGGCGCTTTCTGCCAGTGCAAATTGTATATTATAGACCCTTCTACTTTTGAGCCTTATGCTATTGATCGGGATATTGTGCCTGGTGCTCCTTATGTAGAGAAACGTCTCCTGACATCATGGCGCACATCGCTAACTATGGTGAATCAGACATGGGCAAATTATGAGGGAATGTGCTTGGGACCCCAACTGGAAAACGGTGACCAGGTGGTAGTGCTTGTAAGCGATTCGCAAAATGGATATGCAGGAATCTTGCGAGATTGGTTCAAGACAATAGTGATATCCAAGAAATAACAATACATTTTTCATTCACCGTCCGATGCTGAGGATATTGTGGTGTCGAGAAGGTATTATAAGGAAGTGAAGAATAAAATGGAGATAGTATAAAAATAGTAAGGCAGATAACGGACATCGTTACCTGCCTTATTTTTTAATGTCAATATATGTATCTATAATTACATTATGCCATCCTCGCGCAGTTTAACCTGCCACTTCCATGCAGAACGCAAAACGTCGTCTAGCTTAGCCTCAGCCTTCCAACCGAGAACATTATTAGCCTTCTCTACGTTGCCGAAGATTTCCTCGATATCGCCCTCACGACGTGGACCGAACTTCCAGTTGAGCTTAACGCCAGTAGCCTTCTCAAATGTGTTAACGATTTCGAGAGTAGAGTTGCCCTTGCCTGTACCAATGTTGAAGAACTCCAACGGCTCTGTCTCCTGGTCAAGTACACGTGCCATAGCACATACGTGAGCCTTTGCGAGGTCAACTACATAGATATAGTCGCGGATGCAAGTGCCGTCTGGTGTGTTGTAGTCATTACCGAAGATGGTAAGCTCCTTACGGATGCCCATAGCAGTCTGAGTTACGTAAGGAATGAGGTTGTTAGGTACACCGTTAGGCAATTCGCCGATTTCTGCTGATGGGTGAGCACCTATTGGGTTGAAGTAGCGCAGAACAATGCTCTTGATATTGGCACCAGAGTGGATATAGTCGGTGATAATCTGCTCGTTGATTTCCTTTGTGTTGCCATAAGGAGAAGTTGCCTTCTGGTGTGGGCAGTCTTCCTTCACAGGCAGATTCTCAAGCTTCGGCTGTCCATAAACAGTGCAGCTTGAAGAGAAGATGATGCCCTTTACGTTATACTTAGGCATGAGTTCGAGCAGGTTTACGAGAGAAACCACATTGTTGCGGTAGTAGAGAAGAGGCTTCTGAACGCTCTCGCCTACAGCCTTTGATGCTGCGAAGTGGATGATACCCTCAATGTTAGGATACTTTGCGAACACAGCCTCTGTAGCTGCCATGTCGCGAAGGTCTACTTCCTCGAATGCAGGACGAACGCCTGTAATCTTCTCGATACCATCAAGAACCTCGATTTTAGAGTTTGAGAGATTGTCAACGATTACTACATTGTAGCCAGCTTCGATAAGCTCTACTGTTGTGTGTGAACCGATGAAACCGGTTCCGCCAGTAACTAAGATTGTTTGTTTCATTGTTTTGTATATTTTTATAGGGTTATAAATGTTACTTCATAAATAATGCTTTCAGACCATTGTCCACACCGCTGAAGCCCATGAAGGCGAGCGACAACAGTCCTGCTGTTATGAGCACTATGCTCATGCCACGCATTCCCTTGGGCACATTGGTTAGGGCAAGTTGTTCACGTAGACCTGCAAAGACAATAAGTGCCAATGCAAATCCTATAGCTGTGGAGAAGGCGTAAACAACGCTCTCTATAAGCGAGAAATCCTTTTGTATAACGAGTATCGCCACACCAAGCACGGCACAGTTGGTGGTAATGAGTGGCAGGAAGATGCCGAGAGCCTGATACAGTGACGGCGAAATCTTCTTGAGTATAATCTCAACCATTTGCACTAAGGCTGCAATTACGAGAATGAATGATATTGTTTGCAGATACTCAATGTGCATAGGCACGAGTATGTAATGCTGCAAGAGAAATGTAACGATAGTGGCAAGTGTAAGTACAAATGCCACGGCAGCTCCCATGCCCATAGCCGTGTCTACCTTCTTTGACACTCCGAGGAACGGGCAGATGCCAAGGAATTGCGATAATACTATATTATTGACGAATATCGCTGATATGAATATTAATATGTATTCCATGCGCCTAATTCTTTAGTTTGTTAACAATAGCAATAAGGTAGCCCAAGGTGATGAATGCTCCTGGAGGCAATACAAACAGCAATACATTGCATGTCTCGGGCAGCAGTGATGTTCCAAACAGCGAACCGGCTCCTATTATTTCGCGTACAGCTCCAAGCAGAGTGAGAGCAATGGTAAAGCCCAATCCTATGCCTATGCCATCACAAATGCTTGCAAGAGGATTGTTCTTGCAAGCGAAGGCTTCAGCACGTCCAAGGATAACACAGTTGACCACGATGAGCGGGATGTAAATGCCAAGCGACTTGTTGATTTCTGGCAGATAAGCCTCCATGAGCATTTGCAGCATAGACACAAAGGCTGCTATAACAACCACAAACACAGGTATGCGCACCTTGTCGGGGACAAGGTTTTTTATTGTGGATATTACGAAGTTGCTGCATATAAGCACAAACATCGTAGCCAACCCCATTGACATACCGTTGGTCGCTGATGTCGTTGTGGCGAGCGTGGGACACATACCAAGGAGGAGTACAAATGTTGGATTCTCCTTGACAATGCCGTTGGTTATCGTTTTAATATAGTTCATATATCTATAGTTCTTAGTTCAATTTGCTTGCTTGCTCTACAGCCTTTAGGAATGCACGAGATGTGATAGTAGATGCTGTTATAGCATCCACGTCGCCTCCGTCTTTAGTGACCTTGAATCCTGCGTCTTTTGGATTCTTGCCAATTATATTGCCTTTGCCACCTTTTTGAAACCAGTCGGAAGCCTTGATGCCAAGCCCTGGTGTCTCGGATGTCTTGCGTATTGCATAGCCTAATACGCATCCATTTCCGTCAAGACCAACAAGCACTGTCAAGTCGCCGCCGAATCCCATGGTTGTGCTTTCAACAGCCTTGCCGAGAGGAGTGCCGTCGGTGGTAGCCACATGATGAACCACAAACTCATATTCCTTGCCTTCGAAAGTCTTGCTTACGGTCTCCACCTTTGTTTCCTTTACTTCTTTACCGCCCATCACTTTGCTTATATCTGCAGCAAGTGAACGTTGTTGCTCGGCAAGTTTAGGACCTTCGGTTATATGATGCACCCAAGCAAGCACTCCACCAGTTATCAAGGCCACACAGGTGAGCACTGCCACCATGTTGGGCAATGTGGATTTCAGTTTCTTCATTTCTTCACTACCTCCCCGTATCGTTTAGGTTTACAATAGTTGTTGATAAGCGGTGTGAATGCGTTCATTATTAGAATGGCGAACGACATTCCTTCTGGATAAGCTCCCCAATTACGTATAACGATGGTGAGCAATCCTATGGCTGTGCCGTAGATGAGTTGTCCACGGCGTGTCATTGGCGACGTTGTATAGTCGGTAGCCATGAATATGGCTCCAAGCATCATACCACCAGTCAGTACCACCGATAAGGGGTCGGCATATACTGGATTGGCTATGTGAAGCAGTGAGGCAAACACGAATGACGAGCCTATGACGCTTACTGGTATATGCCATGTGATGATTTTCTTCCAAAGCATGAATGCCAGTCCCAATAGCAGGGCAAGAGCGCAAACCTCACCTATAGTTCCCGCTCCACCATTGATGTTGTTGCCAAGCAGTAGGTGTAAAGAACTTGGCATAGTGTCGAGTATAGAGGCGTCACCAGAAGTAATGGCTTGCTTCATAAGACTCAGTGGTGTGGCTCCAGTAGTGGCGTCGGTGTAGCTCATCCGCTGTCCTGCCACAGGCCATGAGGTCATTTGCACGGGAAAGCTGACAAGCAGGACACAACGTCCCACCAATGCAGGATTGAACAGATTGCAGCCCAATCCGCCAAAAGTCATCTTGCCTATGCCTATAGCCACCAATGCTCCTATGATGATAATCCATACAGGCAGGTTGCTTGGAAGGTTCATGCCAAGCAACAGACCTGTTATTACAGCCGAGCCGTCGCCAAGTGTCGATTCGCGCTTAAGCATAAAGCGTGTTATTGCCCATTCAAAGAACATGCACGCTGCAACGCTCGACAGGCATACTACTACCGAGCCTATGCCGAAATAGAAGAATGACACAAGCAGGGCTGGCACAAGAGCGAATATCACGCCATACATGTTGCGCTTTGTGCAGTCACCACCGTGGATGTGGGGCGATAGTGATATTATTAGATTTGACATATATTATATTATGTAAAGAGTGAAAAGCATGAAACATATAATCCATGTGCTTGTCTTATTGCAGTTTCCACTCCTGTTTTGTTTTATTATTTATGAATGGGTTTTAGGTTTGTGATTTCTCACCCTTACCTTTTTGTTCTGCCCTTTATAATTCCCATAACCGTCTGTTTGCCTATGCGTATGTTGTCGAGCAACGGACGATAAGCGGGGCATGTGAATTGGCATGATCCACATTCTATGCACGAGGTTATCATCTCTTCCTCTGCTTTGTCCCAGATTTTCAGTGATGAGGCAGTGGCGAGTAGATATGGTTCGAGTCCCATAGGGCAAACGTCAACACATTTGGCACATCGTAGGCATGGACCTGGCTTATGGCGTCGAGCTTCGCGTCCGCTAAGAATCGTAATACTGTTGGACCCTTTTACTATTGGGGTATCGAGTGAGATAAGAGCTTTGCCCATCATTGGTCCACCCGATAGAACCTTGTTCTCGCTTACAGGCAGTCCACCACAGGCGTCGATTAATAGGCAGGCCGGTGTGCCTAATCTTACGATGAAGTTGCCTGGTTTGGCAAGTTCCTTGCCTGTTACGGTGGTATAGCGTTCAATCAGAGGTTTGTGTTTCATCACAGCCTCATATACAGCGAATGCTGTTGCAACATTTTGCACAATGGCCCCTACGTTTACAGGTATTGCAGGAGGGGCAGGCACCTGACGGCTTATTACAGCATCAACAAGCTGTTTCTCACCGCCCTGTGGATATTTCTGTTTAAGTGAAATAATCTCGATGTTCTTCTCTTTCTCAGCCTTATGCTGTAGCAAGGCTATTGCCTCAGGCTTGTTCTCCTCTATTCCTATGTATCCGCGGTCAACTTTGGCTGCTGTCATAAGGAGTTTTAATCCTACAAGTATCTCGTCGGCATGCTCCATCATGAGTCGGTAGTCAGCTGTGATGTAAGGCTCACATTCCACACCGTTAAGTATCACACATTCTGCCTTTGTGCCTGGAGGTGGCATCAGTTTAATGAATGTTGGAAATCCAGCGCCTCCCATACCAGTTACGCCAGCCAATTTAATACGGTTGGTGATTTCCTCTGGAGTTAGTTCCTGATGATTTTCAAGCAACTCAAGTGTAGAGGAACGGTCGATGGTTTCTTCCCATTCGTCACCTTCCACATTAATGATAATGGCAGGCTTGCGGTAGCCAGAAGCATCAACAGCAGTGTCGACCTTGAATACAGTTCCTGACACGCTGCTGTAGATTGGTGCCGACACAAAACCTCCAGCCTCGGCTATCAGTGTGCCCACCTTCACGTGGTCGCCCTTCTTTACCACAGGCTTAGCTGGTGCGCCGATATGTTGCGACAATGGGAATATTGCTTGTTTCGGCAGTGGAGCTATGTTTGTGGCATTTTCGGCAGTGATTTTGTTCTCTTCGGGGTGAATGCCTCCTATTCTGAATGTCTTCATTGCGGTTGAGAGATTATGGTTTATGGTTGGGAAGTTGAAGTTGTGGATGTTTGTGTGGGTGCAGTTGTGGATGGTTTTGGGGTGGGGAAGTTGACACTCACTATTGCATGGCGTGGACAAGCTTTCTCACACTTGCGACACATCCTGCACTTCTCTGGATTTATATATGCCAGGTTGTTCTCTATTGCTATAGCGTCGAAGCTGCATTCCTTGGCACATTTGCCGCAACCTATACATGACAAGTCGCATGCCTTAACAGCAGCAGGTCCACGGTCTTTGTTCATGCAAGCCACGTATAGACGGCGGTCTTTTGGTCCGCGTGGACGCAACTCAATGATGCCTCTTGGGCAAGCTTTGGCACAGGCGCCACATGCAGTGCAAAGCTGTGGGTCTATCTCTGGTATGCCTGTCTCTGGATTAATATTTATTCCGCCAAACGAGCATGCTTCTGCACAGTCACCGCAGCCAAGACATCCAAATCCGCATGCTGTCTCACCCATGGCACAAGAGTTCATGGCATGGCATGAATGCAGTCCGTCGTATGTGGCTATTTGTTTTCGTTTGGTGCAGTCGGCTTGACAGCGTACAACAGCAATGCGAGGAACACCCGCATTCACTGTCATTCCAAGTATTGAGGCTATTTTCTGCATGGCTTCACTACCTCCAACAGGGCAAGATAGTCCTTCTATAGAACCGTTGTCGGCAGCCTTAACAATGGCTGAAGCCAATCCTGCGCAACCTGCAAAACCACATCCTCCACAGTTTGCCTGTGGCAATACAGCAGCCACTTCGCCTATACGTGGGTCTTCCGCCACGGCAAAGCGTTTGGAACACACGTATAGGACAACAGCCGCAATGAGGGCTATTATGCCGAGCACTATGAGTGCTGTCAATATGTAATTCATAAAATATTATTGTCTTGTTTCCTTTAGTTTTTACTATTCTGCCAGATGTATTGCAAAATGGCGGTTAACCCGCTTGCGCAACATATATATAATAAGGTAGTAGACGGCGAGCACTGCTATTGCAGCAAATGCGGCTGTCTCGTCGGCTATTGCGGCGTAGTGTAGGATGAGCAGTGTGGCAACGAATATCACGAGTGGAAGTCCGAACCCAATAAGTACAGCTTGTCGTCCATGTCGGCTTGGTATTTCCACATGCACACGGTCGCCAAGCTTATAATTAGCAAACCTGTCGTCAACCACATTAATGTGGAAGTCCTTGCCGTGTTTGCCCGTACATCCTGCGTTTGCCTCGCAAGAATCGCAGGCCGACGAGCGTGTGATGCGTATGCGGGCGCGGTTGCCAGTAATGCTTTCTATCACTCCGCATTGGCGTATGTTGCTCTTCATTTTGTATCGAATGTTTAGAAATTATGCAAAAGTAACATTTATCTGCCGTAATGGCAAATAAATTGTTAAAATTTTTTGTTCAAACTTAGCTAAAAAGGAGACTTATTGTTTGTTGTATGAATAAAAAAGTGTACATTTGCATTGAAATCAAAAACTCATAAGCGAAATGATGAAACCTTCTGAACAGACAACACAGCAGATTGAGCGTTTTCTTAAGAAAATAGCCCAGAAATTTCCTGCCAATGACGATGCGTCTATGGTTACTGACATTCATGTGCGTGTGTCGCAGGAAAGTGGAGAAATGGTGGCATTCGACGATGACGACAAAGAAATTACACGTTGTGTTGTCGAGCAGTGGATTGGCAATAATGATGAAGACTTCTATGAAGGAGTTGAATCGACGTTGCAAAAATCTATGAATGCTTTCTCGAAACTAATCGACAATCTTGGTATACTGAAACCCTACAGTTTTGTTCTCGAAAATGACGAGAAGGAGATTATTGGCGAGCTCTTCATTGCCGATGATGACACTGTGATTATTGGCAAAGACCTCATGGAGGGACTCGACAGCGATCTTGACTCGTTTCTTGATAATTTGTTGAAGGAGGAATAGACGGTGTAGAATTGTCGATATAGAATAATTATAAGAGTAAAAAAGAAATAGAGCCATATTTGAGAAGTTTGCATAATGACTTTCTCAAATATAACTCTATTTCTTTTTTTGCTCTATTTTGTTTTCACAGCTTCCTCAATATCCTCCTTGTAGTTGAGTCCCTTGAGTCGGTAGATGTCGTGGATATGTAGCATGCGGTTGAGGAAGGAGTCGAGATTGCGCTGTTCTTTAGCTGTCCACTGCACCTCGCAAAGAGCGGCGAGACGTGGAAGGAGTTCCCATTCAAGTTTCTTTGAGTCAGCCACCCATTCTGTCCAAATGCATCCTTCTGCACCTATCACGTTCTTCTGTTCGCTTGCTGATAGTTCTTCAGCCTGGCATGGATCGAGATTATATACACGCTCAATGCTCGGAATACCCTTGATTTGGTTGATGCGCGGGTTGCTGAAATAGAAGTTGGTTATAGGAGCCACTACAGTAGGATGACCTTCCTTGGCAGCCTTTACACTTGCCTTCTTGCTCGTCCATCCTATTACTGTGATGTCTTTGGATGGAGTTCCATCAAGAATTTCGTCCCATCCAATCATCTTTCTGCCACGTGCACGGATTTCTTTCTCCACTTCTCCCATGAACCAGGTTTGCAGTTGGTCTTCCTTAGAGTGACCTTCGTAGTCTTTTAGTCCCAGTTCGGCAATCTTAGCTTGGCATTGCTTGCACTCCTTCCAGCGTTCCTTCGGACACTCATCACCACCAATATGAATGTAGGCAGATGGGAAGATATCCATAATCTCGTTTATTACATCCTTGGCAAAGGCGAGAGTCCATGGTTTTCCTGCGCACATCACTTCGCGTATTACGCCAAAGTCGCGGCATACATCATAAGGTCCGCCTGTGCATCCCAATTCAGGATAGGCAGCAAGAGCCGACTGGATATGTCCTGGCATGTCTACCTCGGGAATGACAGTCATGTAGCGCTCAGCAGCATAGCGCACAATCTCTCGTGCGTCTTCCTGAGTGTAATAGCCTGTTACAGGCTTACCGTCATATTTGCCAGTGTTGTGGCCAAGTGTTGTCTCGCTTCTCACAGATCCAATCTCTGTAAGTTTCGGGTATTTGTTGATGGCTATGCGCCATCCCTGGTCTTCGGTCAGGTGCCAGTGGAAATAGTTGATGTTGTGCATGGCAAACACGTCGATAAGTTTCTTCAGGTAGTCCACGCTGAAGAAGTGGCGTCCGCAGTCAATCATGAATGCACGATAGGCGAATCGTGGAGCATCGGTGATGTTGACTTGTGGAAGCTCAACGGCTACCGCATTCTTTGCAACAGGCAGAGCTTTCATTATTGTCTGCAATGCGTAGAACACACCAGCATGTGTAGTTCCCTCAATGTTTATGAGCTTGTTGTTGACGTTCATACGATAGCTTTCGCCGCCTCCAGCCACATTGGCAATGGCCAATCGTATCTGATTGTTGCTCTTTCGTGTTGTAGTTGCACATTTGATGCCTGTCATCTCCTTTATATAGGAAGCAAGGAACTCAGCGTTGCGCTTCTGTTTCTCGTCGCCATTGGCATACTGTATCGTTGTCTTGCCAGAGACTACAAACGGTTGTCCGTTGACTGTTTGCACCTGTTGTGGCAATGGTATTATCTGCCAGTTGCCTTTTTCGCGTGTGGCTGCTTGTGTGCATATACAGGCAAGCAGCATCAGAGTTGTAAAGATTTGCTTTAGCATGATTGAGTTTTTTTGTTTTTATTGTTTATTTTGTTGTCTTATCGTTTGCAAATTTAGATAAAATTTCCGAATTATAAGCCAGTTGGAATAAAAATGAATGTGTCCGATAAAAAAGCTTCGTATCAAGGCATGATACGATCATTTGACGGAAATCTGTGAGAGTCCGTCGGCGGGTGTCAGGTGGTTGAAGTATATGTTCTGTGCCCTCATGCATAGGGCCGAAACAAGGCAGATGAAGGTTAGGATGTTTCGGATCATGATTATGTTTTATTTGATGTAGAAAATGTCTGTTAACTGTTTGTACCATTCCGACCTTGTGCCGTTGGCATTCATGATACATTGTTCGTCGGTGGCTGTTGTTGAAGCCTTGGCTGCATGTTTGAACGCCACAAGGTAGCGTTTAGGTTGCTTGCGTGGAGTGGTGCGTATGGCGCATCGTCGCGACAATGCAAGTCCTGCAAGATAAGCTTCGGCTGTGAATTGTGATAGACAGTCGAAAGGAATCACGGCACTGAACTCTCCGTCTTCGGCAAGCAAATCACTTACGGCTGCGAACAGTTCGCGGTAGGGCAGTGTGTCTGCGTGGCGTGCTGTGGCACGTTGCGAGTCGGGGTTCTTAAGGCTGTCGGTAAAGAATGGAGGGTTGGAGACGATTGCGTCAAATTTCTCTTTTGCGCTGAACGACTGAATAGGTGTTTCCACGATAGTCACCCTGACGGCAAAGGGCGAGGCATTCACGTTCTCTGAAGCTTGAATGGCTGCCTCGTGGTCTATTTCCACGGCTGTGAGCCTCGCCTTGCCAAAGCGTTGGGCAAGCATGAGCGTTATCAGTCCCGTGCCCGTACCAATGTCGAGAATGTTGTGTCCGCCATGCGCCCATGCACCGAGCAGTACGCCATCGGTGCCCACTTTCATGGCACAGCGGTCTTGACAGATGGTGAATTGGCGGAAATTGAACGATTGGTTTGACATAACTGGTCTGATAAATTTATAGTTTTTATAATTAATACAGCCTATAGATTCAGTCTTCTCTGCAAGGCTTTGCTCCAAGCTTGAAATTTGCGTGTGCTGTGGTTGATGTCCACTCTTATGTCGTGGATTTCGTTGAACAACTCAGCAGCCGCACTTTGCAAAGCATTGGGCTGTCGCTCACTGCGGTCGGCCAATGGATTGACTATAATCTTGATGCCCTTAGGCTTAAGCTCTACTTTTATGTCCTTGCCCGACATCACGGGGTCGCCGTCGTAGTGAATCACGCCGGGTTGGTCGCGGTGGATATGCAGCGTCTTGCATCTGAATGTCTTTATCTTCGAACTTTTGTCGAGTGTCTTGTTGAACATGTCGATGCTAATCTGCGGGGCCTCAAGCAGGTCGAACGGTTCCATGATAATGACATCCATAAGTCCGTCGCTCATCGAAGCCTGCGGAGCTATGTAGGCATTATTGCCGTATTGCGAGGCGTTGGCGCAGGAAATAAGGAACGCCTTGTAGCGTGTTGTGCCGTTCTCATTCTCAATAATGTAGGTTTCGGGCTTGTACTTTAGGCCCTCGCGCAATACATTTTCTATATATGTAATAGGTCCTCGCTTGCCGCTCTCTGCAAACTTCATGCTCACGAAGGCGTCGAAGCCCATGCCGCATGTACAGAAGAATGGATAATCGTTGATAATGCCATAGTCGAGATCGCGTATCTCGCATTTGTTAATGATTTCTATAGCTTTGCGTGTGTTGATAGGCAGGAGTAAATGTCGGGCAAGACCGTTGCCCGAACCGCATGGGATAATGCCGAGAGCCGTTTGGGAATGTACTATTCCGCGGGCCACCTCGTTTACAGTGCCGTCGCCACCTACGGCTACGGCAATATCCACGCCATCGTCCTTTGCTTTTGAGGCAATCTCGGTGGCGTGGCCAGCATATTGTGTGACGGCAATTTCATAGTCAAATTTGTCACGGTCGATGGTCTCGGCTATGATGTCGGGTATGGCTGCCTTGTCGGAAGTTCCCGATTTGAGGTTGATTATGAAAACAGCTTTTTTCTTCATAGAAATTTAAAAATATGATATATTCAGATTACAAAGTTACGAATTTTAAGTTTTTATAAGCTGTTTTTCTCATTTAAAAATGCGAAAAAGTCACATTTCTTGGAAAAATATAATTTATATTGGTTTTTATTTGTAACTTTGCGCCTTGGAAATAACAATAATGGGTTCACAAACCTATACAAATATAAAAATGGGACAATTACAGGAAAAATACAAGAGCTATCGCCTTCCGCAGAAATACATGGCTGAGGGCGTGTATCCCTATTTTCGTGAGATTACGAGCAAGCAGGGCACAGAAGTAGAAATGGGTGGACATAAGGTGCTTATGTTTGGTTCTAATGCTTACACCGGACTTACGGGCGACCAGCGCATCATCGATGCGGCCAAAGCTGCCCTCGACAAGTATGGTTCTGGCTGTGCTGGAAGCCGTTTCCTCAATGGAACTCTTGACTTGCATGTTCAGCTCGAAAAGGAACTTGCCGAGTATATCGGCAAGGACGAGACATTGTGCTTCTCAACAGGTTTCTTTGTTAACTCAGGCGTTCTTGCCGTTGTAGTAGGTCGTGGCGACTATATCATCTGCGACGACCGCGACCACGCAAGTATTGTGGATGGCCGTCGTCTCTCCTTTGCTACACAGCTCCACTACAAGCACAACGACATGGAAGACCTCGAGCGTGTGCTCAAGAATTTGCCACACGAGGCTGTGAAGCTTATAGTGGTTGACGGTGTGTTCTCTATGGAGGGTGACTTGGCCAACTTGCCTAAGATTGTTGAGCTTAAGCACAAGTACAACTGCTCGATTATGGTTGATGAGGCTCATGGTCTTGGTGTGTTCGGCAAACAGGGACGTGGCGTTTGCGACCACTTCGGACTTACCGACGAGATTGACCTTATCATGGGTACATTCTCTAAGTCAATGGCAAGTATTGGTGGCTTCATCGCTGGCGACAAGGACACTATCAACTATCTGCGTCACACATGCCGCACTTACATCTTCAGTGCATCCAACACTCCGGCAGCCACAGCTGCTGCACTTGAGGCTCTTCATATCATCAAGAAGGAGCCAGAGCGCATTGAGAAACTCTGGAAGGTGACCAATTATGCATTGCGTCGCTTCAAGGAGGAGGGTTTTGAGATTGGCGAGACTGAGAGTCCGATTATTCCGCTCTACGTTCACGATGTTGACAAGACTTTCCATGCAACAGCCAAGGCCTTCGAATATGGCGTGTTCATCAATCCGGTTATTCCTCCGGCTTGCGCACCTCAGGACACTCTCGTACGTTTCGCTCTTATGGCTACTCACACTGAGGAGCAGGTGGAGCGCGGTGTGCAGATACTGAAGCGAGTGTTTAAGGAGCTTGACATCATCAAGGACTAAGTTTCTGAAAAGAACATAAACTTCGAATATTCGAAAATTATATAATTTATATACGGGTATTAACGACTCTAATCCTATAGAATCGTTGATGCCCGTTTCTTTTACTAATAAAAAATTGTTCAAATCTCATGAATAAACCTGCGAATAAGTAGAAAAATCAGAAAAATGATGATTTTCTTTGATTTTTATGCCGAAAAATTTGCGTGTACCAATAATTCTTTATACCTTTGCACTCGCTAAAGAAAAACGGGGTGTAGCGCAGTCCGGTAGCGCGCCTGGTTTGGGACCAGGTGGTCGCAGGTTCGAATCCTGTCGCCCCGACTTCTTTTTCAATTAGCAAGCATATAAATACTCCAACGGGGTGTAGCGCAGTCCGGTAGCGCGCCTGGTTTGGGACCAGGTGGTCGCAGGTTCGAATCCTGTCGCCCCG
>CAKQEI010000025.1 GCA_934230115.1 uncultured Prevotella sp.
GCAATGCGGGAGAGTAGGTGGCTGCCTTCTTTTACTTGGGTCTTCAAGGTCTAACGACTTTGGAGACCTTTTTTTATTCATCCGATTTTCATGTGATGCGACAGCCATGCTGCATAAGGTCTCATTATGTTCAACCATACCATATTATAATTGTTTGTGGCAATTTACATATAAAAAATGTTCATTTCTTTGTTCTATACAGATTTTATTACTCCATTTTCCGGCTGAGCCTTAATAATTATGATATTTTTTACTGTATGTTTCTATATATGAACAAAAGTTTGTAACTTTGCACAAAAGTATTTTTTTACAATAAGCTACACATAGATGCAAGACATTAGAAACATTGCCATTATCGCCCATGTCGACCATGGCAAGACCACACTTGTGGACAAGATGATGTTGGCGGGAAAACTTTTCCGCGACGGCCAGGATAACAGTGGCCAGGTGTTGGATGCCAATGACCTGGAACGTGAACGAGGAATAACAATTCTTTCCAAGAACGTATCTATCAATTGGAAAGGAACAAAAATCAATATTATTGACACCCCGGGACACTCTGATTTCGGTGGCGAGGTAGAGCGTGTGCTCAACATGGCAGACGGTTGTATCCTGCTTGTCGATGCTTTTGAGGGTCCGATGCCGCAGACACGTTTCGTGCTGCAGAAAGCTTTGCAGCTTGGACTGAAGCCTATCGTTGTTGTGAACAAAGTCGACAAGCCCAACTGCCGTCCAGAGGAGGTGTATGAGATGGTGTTCGACCTTATGTTCTCGCTCAACGCCACTGAGGACCAGCTCGACTTCCCTGTAGTCTACGGTTCAGCCAAGAATGGTTGGATGGCGGAGGATTACAACGCTCCTACCGATAATATCGACTATCTTCTCGACAAGATTGTTGAGATAATTCCTGCTCCTAAGGTGATCGAGGGAACTCCTCAGATGCTCATCACATCGCTCGACTACTCAAGCTATACCGGACGTATTGCTGTGGGACGTGTTCATCGTGGTTCCATCAAGGAGGGCATGAACATCACAATCTCTCATCGCGACGGCAAGTTGGAGAAGACAAAGATCAAGGAAGTGCACGTGTTTGAGGGAATGGGTCAGAAGAAGGTTGACGAGGTTCACTCTGGTGACATTTGCGCTGTTGTTGGTCTTGAGAACTTCGAGATTGGCGACACCATCTGCGATTTCGAGAATCCTGAGCCACTGCCACCGATTGCCATCGACGAGCCTACCATGAGTATGCTCTTCACCATCAACGACTCTCCTTTCTTCGGCAAGGAAGGCAAGTTTGTTACATCACGCCATATCAACGACCGTTTGCAGAAGGAGCTTGAGAAGAACCTTGCCCTTCGTGTGCGTCCTTTCGAGGACACAACTGATAAGTGGATTGTCAGCGGACGTGGTGTGCTCCACCTCTCTGTACTCATCGAGACAATGCGTCGCGAGGGCTACGAGCTTCAGGTAGGTCAGCCTCAGGTTATCTACAAGGAGATTGACGGCGAGAAGTGTGAACCTATCGAGGAGTTGACAATCAACGTGCCTGAGGAGTTCTCAAGCAAGATGATTGATATGGTGACACGCCGTAAGGGCGAGATGACCTCAATGCAGACTCTCGGCGACCGTGTGGACATCGAGTTCGACATTCCTTCTCGTGGTATTATCGGTCTGCGCACCAATGTGCTCACCGCCAGCCAGGGCGAGGCCATCATGGCCCACCGCTTCAAGGAGTATCAGCCGTTTAAGGGTGAGATTGTTCGCCGTATGAACGGTTCGATGATTGCCATGGAGACAGGTACTGCCTACGCTTACTCTATCGACAAGCTTCAGGATCGTGGCAAGTTCTTTATCGATCCGGGTGAGGATGTTTACGGCGGTCAGGTAGTGGGCGAGCACGTTCACGACAACGACCTCGTAATCAACGTTACCAAGGCAAAGCAGCTCACCAATGTGCGTGCCAGCGGTTCCGACGAGAAGGCTCGTGTGATTCCGAAGGTAGTGATGAGTCTTGAGGAGTGCTTGGAGTACATCAAGGGCGACGAGCTTGTTGAGGTTACACCTAAGAGCATCCGCATGCGCAAGATTACTCTCGACCATCTTGCACGCAAGCGTTCAAACAAAGACTAATTTCTTGTCAATAAATACAATAATCGTAAAGGCTGTATCAATTTTTGGTACAGCCTTTTTTAATGGTTGCGTGATGCAATATTCCATTTGATAGTTCGTTTATTATATATACAAACCATATAATAATAAAGAATATGAAGAAGACTCTGTTGTCACTTTTTGCCATCTCATTGTCGTCGGCAGCGATGGCTCAGCAGCCTGAAGCAGGTAAATTTTCCATAATACCACGAATTGGCGTGAGCATAGCCAATCTAAATGATGATATTCTTGTATACGACAATCTGGATTGTACATTATCTTCGCGTTACCGTACGGGCTTTATGGGTGGAGCTGATATTGAGTATCAGGCATCGCCTAATATTTCCGTTTCGCTTGGAGCCTACTATATGCAGCAGGGCTGCAACTACAAGAACAGTTTTGTAAGCAATAGCGCAACTAAAGGCACTGGCACGGGCTATAGCGATTTGTCCACACAGCTCCAATATCTTCAGGTGCCGCTGATGGCCAATATATACATTGCTCCAGGCGTTGCGATAAAAGCTGGATTGCAGATGGGATTTGCCATGTCGGGCAAGATGGAGCTTACAACTACAGATTATACCGAAAATAAGGAGGGTGAGATTACGCCGTCAACTCCAAAAGAAGAATCTTACAATTTGAATTCCACCATGAAGAAGGTGAATTTCTCAATACCCGTAGGATTCAGTTATGAGTTTGCAAATGTCGTTCTTGACGCCCGCTACAACATCGGGCTTACACCTATCCAACAGGTGCTGGACTACAAGGGGCCGAAGAACAAGGTGTTTACTGTAAGTGCGGGATATAGATTTACGCTGTAATAGTGGAGAATGTAGTAGGAGGTCGAGTGAGAAAACCGCTCAACCTCCTACTACATTTTTTTAAGTTTGATTCATCCAAATGTGTGATGAATCATTTTTCATTCTTATTTTTCCTAATATATTTTCTACACAAGGTGTGAGA
This sequence comes from uncultured Prevotella sp., assembly GCA_934230115.1. Classification (GTDB taxonomy): domain Bacteria; phylum Bacteroidota; class Bacteroidia; order Bacteroidales; family Bacteroidaceae; genus Prevotella. Next base: position 3,112 of record CAKQEI010000025.1, read on the forward strand.
TAAGTTCCTCGCGGTCGCCTTCGAGCAAGTCAATCACAGGAATTTCCACCATAGTGTAGCAGCCAGGCTGCTGTCGCATGGAAGCGCGAGCCACGCTAACGAGCACCTGTCCAGTAAGAGCCGGGTTGTTGATGCTCATGCTGAACTCCATGCGCTGGTTCTGTGTAGTGCCGCTCACGCCCTTGCGAGTCATGTGAACGCCATGACCCATATCGCGCACTGCGTCAACCGAAGGCACCTCAAACACATGAGTCTCGTCGTTGGCAAAGTACGGGTCTGCCTTTACAGCTGCAGCCACATCCTCAAGCTTGGCTCCTTCCTCAAGTTCCACGTACACCATGCGGCGGTGCAAGCCCTCGCCCTTAGGAATAGTCATCGACAGAGCGTTCTTAACGCCCTCCTTAGAGCGCACGCAAACCGAGTGGCCCATCGACATACCCGGGCCGAAGTTGGTGTAGCTCAGTCCCTTAGGAGCAAGGCTCTGCATAAGAGTGCGCACGATAGAGTCGGATCCCGGATCCCATCCGGCAGCAATCACGCTTACAGCCTTGTGTTCCTTGCAGATAGGCATGAGTGTGTTGCGGTAGTCGCGGATTGATGTATGAATGTCGAAGCTGTCTACAGTGTTGATGCCGAGAGGCAGAATCTGCTTGGCGTACTCCTCGCACGAGCGTGATGGAGTTGCAAGAATTGCCACGTCCACATCTTTGAGTTCGCGGATGTCCTTCACCACCTCATACTGGGCGAGTTCTGCTGGCTTGTTGTTAGCGCCGTTGCGGCGCACGATACCTGCTATTTCGAAGTCGTCGGCTGCTTCGAGAGCCTGGACAGCATACTGTCCGATGTTGCCGTAGCCCACTACGGCTGCTCTGATTTTCTTCATATTCTTATAAATATCTTTTATTGGTTTTGTTTCTTTCGGCAAAATTACAGAAAATAGCGTATATATCTGTAAGATGTGTTGATTTTTTTATTTTAAAGACTAATTTTACCTACAATTTAGTATTTATTTAGTCTTTTAAATATCAATATGTAGTCATGTGTTTTGATTTTAGTTATAGTTTGATATTTTTTCTCTGCAAAAATAGGCAAAAGGTATAGGCAATGATAAAATCCTCATCCAAAAAAAATAAAGCAAGTTTGTTTTTGTGCAATACTTTCAGTAACTTTGCAAACATAACGACAATTAAAACAATATGACAGACAATAAGAAACCCCTCCTCGGACTATCGCTCTATGAACTGAAAGAAGTAGCAAAGTCGCTCGGAATGCCTGCCTTCACAGGCGGACAGATGGCGAAGTGGCTTTACGCACAACATGTGGAGACAATAGACGAAATGACCAATATATCTAAGGCAAACCGCGAGAAGCTTGCCGCCGAATACACTATTGGCTGCATGCCCCACATTGAATGCCAGAAGTCGAAGGACGGTACAATCAAGTATCTTTTCCCCACGGCATCGGGCAAGCATGTGGAGACGGTGTACATTCCCGACCACGACCGTGCCACACTCTGCGTGTCGTGCGAGGTGGGCTGCAAGATGAACTGTCTGTTCTGTCAGACCGGCAAGCAGGGTTTTGAGGGTTATCTCACAGTTACCGATATTCTCAACCAGATTTATTCGCTTCCCGAGCGCGACAATCTCACCAATATAGTATTCATGGGTCAGGGCGAGCCTATGGACAACCTCGACAATGTGCTCAAGGCAACCGAGGTGCTCACCTCCGACTATGGCTACGCCTGGAGTCCCAAGCGCATCACGGTGAGCAGCGTGGGTGTGAAGAAGAAGCTGAAGCGTTTCCTCGACGAGAGCGAATGCCACGTGGCCATCAGTATGCACTCGCCAATTCCCGAGCAGCGAGCCATGCTCATGCCGGCAGAACGCGGAATGTCGATCACGGAGATTATCGACCTCATGCGCGAGTACGACTTCACCCATCAGCGTCGCCTCTCGTTCGAGTACATCATGTTCCGTGGCGTTAACGACTCCATGACTCATGCCCGCGAGATAGTGAAGCTCACCAAGGGACTCTTCTGCCGTTTCAACCTCATCCGTTTCCATAAAATCCCCAACATTGACCTTGAGGGTTGCAGCGAGGAAAAGATGGAGGCATTCCGCGATTATCTCAACAACCACGGCATTATCACCACAATACGTGCGAGTCGTGGACAGGACATCTTTGCGGCGTGCGGACTGCTGTCTACGGCCAAAACGATTGAGGAGCAGCGAAAAAATGACGAGCAACAGAAAAAATAGATAAACATCGGGAAATGGACGAACATCGAAGAGATAGATGAGCAGCTATAATTAATAATATTAAACATAATAACTTATGAGCGGCTTTATACAAGTTTTCCTCCTTCTCGCCCTTTTTCTCCTCGCCTCCTGCAACGGTCGCAAGAGCATGTTGCCCGCCAGTGGCGGACAGCAGTTTGAGGTGACTGTTGTGGGTGATGTGGACAGTATTGTATACAATGCTCTAAGTGTTGATGTTGACGGACTGCCACAGTCGGAGCCAATGTTTGATGTGCGCGAGCCTAATATCAGGACGTCGGAGGCTTTAGCTGGAGTGTTGCGTTATGCTAAGTCGATGGTCATCGTCGACATAGACCCCAAGAAATACGACAGGCTGAATCTTGTGTGGAAGCGCAACGTCTACGCCGAGCCACAGCTGATAGTGAAAATCTGCGCCCCTTCGGCAAAGTGTCTGAGCGACACGGCTGTTGGCGGCATTGCCCTTCAGGGCCGGGCCACGCTATTGGTTCATATACTTAAAGCGCACGAGAAGAATGCCTACATGGCTGCGTTGCAGCGCAAGCACAACCCCAAGATGGAGGCTGAGGTTAAGCGGATGTTCGGTTTCGACATGCTCATCCCGTCTGACATGACCTCATGCAAGAAAGGCAAGGATTTCATTTGGATTTCCAACGATTCGCCCACGACCATGCAGAACATCTGCATCTACAAGCAGCAATTCCGCAATCGCGACAGCGTTATGCAGGTCAACATCAAGGGCGAGACCGACTCTATGTACATGACAACTGTGCATGATGCCTGTAGCGTTACGTATAAGTATGACGAACAGGAAGACATTCTTACACAAGAATGGCGTGGACTATGGGAAATGAAGGGCGACGCCATGGGCGGACCGCTTGTGGCTCGCTCGATATGGGGATATTATCCCCGTGATGTTGTCACGGTAGAAGGATTTGTTTATGCCCCAGGAAAGAAGAAGCGCAATCTTGTCATGCAGCTTGAGGCCATCGTATATGCCACCCACAAGCAACAGGTAAAGAAAAAGCAGGAGGGGATAAGGCATCTGTCGGGCAAAAAGCATGTTGATTAATGACTAACCATTCAGACACAATAATATTTATACACATTATTATATATAAACAATGGAAGACAGAAAAATACGCGTTGCCATTACGCACGGCGATACCAACGGTATCGGATACGAACTTATTTTTAAAACTTTTGCCGAGCCAGAGATGCTGGAGCTTTGCACCCCCATCATCTACGGTTCGCCCAAGATTGCCGCCTACCATCGCAAGGCGATGAACACACAGGCCAACTTCAGCATCATCAACAAGGCTGAGGATGCGCAGGACGGACGTGTCAATCTGCTCGCGTGCTTCGACGACGAGGTGAAGGTGGACCTTGGCATTCCCACCAAGGAGTCGGGCGAGGCAGCTCTCAAGGCTCTCGACCGCGCTATGACCGACTTCCGTAGTCAACTCTTTGATGTGCTCGTGGCATGTCCGGTAAATCAGGCAAGCATGTCCGATTCCAATTTCACCTATCGTGGACTTAAGGCCTATTCGGAGACAAGTATCGGCGACGGAGCCAAGGGCGTGAAGATGATGATAAACGAGACCATGCGCATAGCCCTTGTCACCGACGGACTCGCTTTGAAGGACGTGCCCTCGCACATCACCGAGGAAAACCTCCTGTCTAAGATACGTGCCGTGAACGAGGCAATGAAGCGCGACTACCGTCTCTCCAATCCTCGCATCGGAGTGCTCGCACTCAACCCCGTTGCCGACGGCGAGGAGGAAAAGACAATCATCGGTCCTACAGTTTGCAAGGCTGCCGACGAGGGCATCAATGCCTATGGCCCATATTCTGCCGACGAGTATTTCAGCCAGAACATCTACGAGGCTTTTGATGTCACGCTTGCCATGTACGACGACCAGGCTGTAATACCATTCACTACACTTATGCAGGGCGACGGCATCTACTACGTGGCTTCGCTTCCGCTCGTATGCACGGCTCCAGCCCTTACTCCCGACTTCGAGTCTGCCGGACAGGGCACAAGCGACGAGAGTGCCTTGCGTCACGCCATCTTCGAGGCCATCGACATTGTGCGCCATCGCGAGGAGCACGACGCGCCGCTCGTAAATCCTTTGCAGAAGCTCTATCACGAAAAGCGTGACGAGAGCGAGAAGGTGCGTTTCTCCATCCCCAAGAAGCGCGACGGATTCCGTAGCGACCGCCGTCAGCCATCTGGTGCTCCTCAAGCTGCTCCACAAGGTGCTCCACAGGTCCAGAACAAACAGCCGTCATCAGCTGACACCGCAAACTAATTAAGCCAAATTGAAAGCAAAATATCAAAACGCCTTTTTCCTTTTCGGAATGGCGGTACTCATACTCATGCTGACACAGCTCGACTACACCCAGGTGTGGCTCGGACTGTGTCATGCGGGTTATTGGTCGGTGGCCGTAGTTGTGTTGTGGGCTTTTCTTTACATCTTCAACACCGCCTCATGGTACATCATCATCAATTCCGGCGGCAAGACACCAGTCAGGTTCTGGTGGCTTTATAAAATCACCATTTCCGGCTTTGCCCTCAACTACGCCACTCCTGGCGGACTGATGGGCGGCGAGCCTTACCGCATTATGTCGCTCTCGCCAATAATAGGAGCCGAGCGTGCTTCTTCCTCGGTCATACTTTTTGCCATGACCCACATTTTCAGCCATTTCTGGTTTTGGCTCCTCTCCGTCGTGCTTTATCTTCTTGTACGTCCTGTCGACGTGTTCATGGGTTGTCTGCTCACGGCAGTTACGGCGTTTTGTCTGCTAGGCCTGTGGTTCTTCATAGTGGGCTATCGCAAAGGTTTGGCCCTTCGCTCCATCAGCATTCTCAGTCATATCCCTGGCCTTAAACGGTGGTCGGAGCGTTTTGTAGGCAAGCACCGCGAGCAGCTCGACACCGTAGACATCCAGATAGCAGCCCTTCACAACCAAAACTCCCGCACATTCGTCTCGGCTGTGCTCCTTGAGCTTATGTGCCGTGTGTGTTCGGCAGCCGAGATCTACTTCGTGTTGCGAGTGCTTATGCCCTCGGCCAATTATGCCGACTGCATCCTCATACTCGCCTTCACGTCGCTTTTTGCCAATCTCCTGTTTTTCATCCCCTTGCAGTTGGGTGGTCGCGAGGGTGGATTTCTTATGTCGGCGGCAGGTCTCGGACTCAAGGCCAGCGAAGGCGCGTTTGTCGCTCTTATCGTCCGATTGCGCGAACTCGTATGGACAGGCATAGGACTACTACTCATAAAGCTCACGAAACCAAGGAAATAAAGCAAGCAAAATTGGGTGTAATCCGTTTAAAATAAATAAAAAATCAATGTATGTAGTCCTTTTCTCAATAATTATATGTAATTTTGCTACGAAATGGACACTTCTGAACTTCAAAGAATAAAACAACGGTACAACATCGTGGGCAACTGCGATGCTTTGAACCATGCTCTCGACGTTGCCTTACAGGTGGCGCCGACCGACCTCAGCGTGCTTATAATAGGCGAGAGCGGAGTGGGCAAGGAGATTATTCCGAGGCTCATCCACGACAATTCGCCGCGCAAACGCGAGAAGTATTTCGCCATCAACTGTGGCTCAATACCCGAAGGCACCATCGACAGCGAGCTGTTCGGCCACGAGAAAGGATCATTCACAGGAGCCATTGGCGAGAGTGAGGGCTATTTCGGCATAGCCAACAAGGGCACAATCTTCCTCGACGAGGTGGGTGAGTTGCCGATAGCTACACAGGCGCGACTGCTGCGAGTGCTTGAGACGGGCGAGTACATCCGCGTGGGCGGACAGAAGATAATGAAGACCGACGTGCGCATAGTGGCAGCCACAAATGTCAACATGCACAAGGCCGTGAGTGAGGGACGCTTCCGCGAAGACCTCTACTACCGCCTTAATACAATACCCGTGCAGATGCCTCCGCTCCGCGACCGTGGCGAGGACATTCTCTTGCTCTTCCGTCTGTTCACAATGCAGATGGCAGAAAAATACCGCATACCGCGCATCACTCTCACCGACGACGCCAAGCAGATGATGCTAAAATATAAATGGCCAGGTAATGTGCGACAGCTCAAGAACATCACCGAGCAGATGTCCATACTAAGCCAGAGCCGTGAGGTGAATGCCGCCATACTGAGCAGGTTTATCCCGCAAGACCAGGAGAGCACCGAGCTTACCACAACGTCAACACCTGGCGCACACTCATACGAGAGCGAACGCGAGATTCTCTACAAGATACTCTATGAGCTGCGTGGCAACGTGAACGATCTGCGACGCGAGGTGGCTACCATGCGCAAGCAAATCGACGACCAGCACACGCTCGACTCATTTGCCATCAGCCGCAATATTCCATCCATACAATCGTCGGCAACACCAATGCCTCCTGCCCACAATTCCACAATCAACCCCTACACTCCCGACGACCCCCATCACTATAGTGTCTATCAGGACGTTGAGGCAGAGGAAATCAACGACGGTGAGGGTGCCAACATCATTGATAGTGACAGTCTGAACCTCAGCGACATAAGCAAGCAGGTGGTGGAGAAGGCTCTTGAGCGCAACGGTGGCAACCGTAAGAAGACGGCACAGGAGCTTGGTATTTCCGACCGCACGCTCTATCGCCGCATCAAGCAGTACGGACTTGACAAGTAGAACACTTCATATAGCAAGAAAACAGATGAAAATTCGATGTATCTTTACACATTATATATATAATGTATATATGGCGTTGGCACTCGTTGCCGTGCTCTCGCTCTCGTCGTGCTCATTCGAAGGCTACAAGTTCAATGGCGCAAGCATCGACTACACCAAGACCAAGACAATAGAGATAGCCGATTTCCCCATACGCTCAAGCTACGTGTGGGGCCCGATGGGGCCGATGTTCAACAATCAGCTAAAGGACGAGTTTGCCAACCATACCAAGCTGAGCCAAGTGAAGCGTGGCGGCGACTTGAAAATAGAGGGCGAGATAACCCAGTACTCACAGCGCAACAAGTCGGTGGCTGCCGACGGACGCTCTGCCCAGACCGAGTTGTCGATAACCGTAAACGTGCGATTTACCAACAACGCCAACCACAGCGAAGACTTCGAGCGTCAGTTTACGGCCAACAAGTCCTACGAAACCACCCAAAGCCTTGCCGCCGTGCAGGAGGAGCTTGTAACGCAGATGGTGAAGGATCTTGCCGACCAAATATTCAACGCCACAGTTGCCAACTGGTAATAGGTAATCATTTGAGAATCATTGAAATGTTTGAGAATGATCGAAATGTTCGAGAATGGTCGAATCGTTTGCAGATAATTAATACTAATAATTAATAATTAAAGAACCAACGTGGATTTAGTGCGCCTCATAAATCATCCGGAACTCATGAACAAGGAGACTCTCTACGAGCTCCGAAGCCTTGTCGCGCTCTATCCCTACTATCAGACGGCGCGTCTGTTGATGCTCCAGAACATGTATCTGCTGCATGAAACGGCTTTTGACGACGAGTTGCGCCGGGCTGCCCTTTACATCTCCGACCGTCGCTTGCTCTTCAATCTTGTCGAGGGAGCACGCTACCACGTGAAGACCGCAGCTGAGAAAGCCTCCGAGGAAGCTGCTGCCAAGGCACAGCGTATGCAGGACAATAAAGGCAACCGCACTTTGTCGCTCATCGACAACTATCTTGGTTCCAATCCAGAGTCGTCCGACGAGTCGGAGCATAACCGCAAAGTAAGGCCTACGCCAGCCGACGCGGCAGTCGACTATGTGGCTTACCTGCTCAAAACCGAAGACGAGGAGGAGAAGAAAGACGAGCAGCAGAGTCCGCAGCTCAAGGGTCAGTCGCTCATCGACAACTTCCTCAGCCAAGACGGCACAAAAATACAACTGCAGGAGCAACCCACCTACAAGCCAGAGGTTGACGACCCCGAACCCGATGCCGAAAACGCCCGCAAAGAAGGTGATGACAGCTATTTCACAGAAACTTTGGCTAAAATCTACATAAAACAGGGTAGATATTCAAAGGCACTTGAAATAATTCAACGATTAAATTTGAATTATCCAAAAAAAAATGCTTACTTTGCAGACCAAATACGTTTCTTGAAAAAGCTTATTGCCAACGAAAAGGGAATGAAGCAGTGATTCGATGCAGAGAATAAAGCGATTGTCCGAATACAAAGACAGTTTCGATGCAGAGAATGTAAGGAAAATACCGACAATATCGGTCTCGATACAGAAAAAATAAATAACAAATAATAAATTAACAAATAGAAAAATGATTTACATCTTATTCGTAGTGCTCATTGTGATTGCATCGTTGCTCATGATTGGCATCGTGCTCATCCAGGAGTCTAAGGGCGGCGGATTGGCGTCGAATTTCTCATCTTCCAACGCCATCATGGGCGTGCGCAAGACTACCGACTTCGTAGAAAAGGCAACATGGGGTCTTGCTGCAGCAATGGTTGTATTAAGCATCATTTGTGCATACGTGGCTCCAGTTTCAACTGCCGAAAACAGCGTAATGGAGAAGGCTGCCACCGAGACACAGACAACCAACCCCAACACAACTCCTGGCTTCGGCGCAAGTCAGCAGCAGCAGGCTCCGGCTCAGGGCGCACAGCAGGCTCCCGCACAGGGTGCACAGCAGGCTCCCGCTCAGCCAGCAAAATAAAGCACACTATCAGAGAAAATAAAAATAGGAGGCCGATTGGTTTCCTATTTTTTTTTGCTTGTCTGGAATACGGAGTGATGTAAATATCAGTATATCCATTTAATTAATATCTCCCATGGATATCATAAATGTCACAGAGTTGTTAATATAACATTCAACATTGCGGCTCTGCCGCAACCATTCAACATTCCTAATTTCTCATTCCACATTTAATATGTGGGAGGTTTTACAACTTTTTTCATGGGAAACAAGAAAAAAGTTACTGAAAGGTTTGGTGGTTAAGAGAAAAATCACTACCTTTGCACTCGCTTTAAGGAATTAACGAATAGTTCAATAAAAGTAAATCTAATCATGGTGGCCGTAGTTCAGTTGGTTAGAGCGTCAGATTGTGGTTCTGAATGTCGTGGGTTCGAGTCCCACCTGCCACCCCAAGAGGTAATTATCTTATAAACAGATAGTTACCTTTTTTATTTCTATTCCCTTCAATGATTGTTCCCTAATTGTACCCCCGTGAGATTACCTACTTTTATACAGCAACGTTGTCATTTTGCCTTATCCCAAGAATTTGTTGAATAAGTCTGTGTCTTCTCATGATTAGCGTCAGGATGTGGAAAAGCAAGATTTTTACTCTCTCGGCAGAGAAAAAATTTTTCCTCGGCAGGGAGTAAAAAATCTCTCGGCAGGGAGTAAAAATGGAGCAAGCTGTGGGAGGTGTGGAATGTGGTCGTTCTGTATCCTCTCACAAAAAAATTCAGTGAATTTTATGCTGCAATTATTGTTTGCACGAAAAAAAAACGTACTTTTGCAAACGGAATAATTAATGCCATTTGCGGAGATTGTATTGATGCAAGCTCTGCGTTAGGATTTTAAAAAGGTTGTGTTTATGATGAACAATATAATTTTTAGATATTCATTGCTTGTAATATCTGTGATAACTGTATCAGCAGCAACTATGTTTGTTTCGTGCTCCGGCAACAAGTCGACTGACAAGAAGCAGCCTGTGTCTGTAGGTGTTTACACCGTGAATGGGGCCACCGACGACACCGGACGCGAATATGTGGGGAGCGTTGTTGAGCGTGAGGGCACATCGCTCAGCTTTGAGGTGCCTGGCAACATAGTGGCTCTGCGTGCCGACAATGGCGACCGTGTGGCAAAGGGACAGTTGCTTGCCACTATCGACCCCGCCACACTTCGCGACGCCCACAAGTTGGCTCTTGCCACGCTTCGCCAGGCTCAGGATGCCTATCGCCGCTTCGAGCCTTTGCACAAGCAGGGCGTGCTCTCCGACCTCAAGTGGGTGGAGGTGCAGACAAAGCTTGAGCAGGCAGAATCGTCGGAGCGTTTGGCCCGCACCCAACTCTCCCGCACATCACTTGTGGCTCCCTTCTCGGGCGTAATCTCTTCACGCACGGCAGAGCGAGGCATGAATGTGATGGCTGGTCAGCAGATATTCCGGCTTGTGGACATCTCAAAGATAGACGTAAAGATGTCGGTGCCCGAGAATGAGGTGTCCGCCATCAAGATTGGAGCCAAGGCACATGTAAGTGTGTCGGCACTTGGTGGTCGCTCTTACGAAGCCACAGTCAGGGAGAAAGGCATTGAGGCCAATCCCGTGTCGCATACCTACGACATAAAGCTTGCCGTGGCAGCCACCGACGGACGATTGATGCCGGGAATGGTGTGCAGCGTGAGTTCATCTTCATCCTCATCCGTTTCTTCTATAATATCAGTCCCCCTCAACGCCGTGAAGCTCGATGCCGACAACCGCCGTTTCGTTTGGCTTGTTGTTAAGGGTAAGGCACACCAGCAGTATGTCTCTCTTGGCGACTTCACAGAGAGTGGAGTTATTGTAACGTCGGGACTGAAGGTTGGCGACTGCGTGATAACGGATGGCAGCCAGAAGGTTAGTGAGGGGATGGAAGTAAGTACAGGCAAAAGCCCAAGCCCCACCCCTGGCCCCAGTCCCGCAGGGAGGAGAGTGGTATGATGCTATTCGTCGGTAATTATTGGCAATTCAAAATTCAATAATTCAAAATTGCCTTTTGCAATAATTCAAAACTTAAAATTCAAAACTCAAAAATGAAAACCGATTCCGCTTTGCACGATCATATTCGCGCCCGCATCAAGCGCAAGCCCAACCGTCTGATGAAGCGCAGTTTCATCGAGTCGGCGATGTGCAATCATAATATTGTAATCCTGCTCATGGGAATGCTCGTGGTGATGGGTTTGGCAGGACTCGTGAACATGCCTAAGCAGGAGATGCCTGTGTTCACGGTGCGTCAGGGAGCCGTGGTGGCTGTTTGTCCGGGCAGCACATCGGGCGAGATAGAGCAACGCGTGACCAAGCCGCTTGAGGATTTCATCTTCGGCTACAAGGAAGTGCGCAAGGACAAGACCTACTCCACGTCCAAGGACGGTATGGCGATTGTCTACGTAGAGCTGAATGCCGACATTGAGGACAAGGATGCCTTCTGGTCGAAGTTCAAGCACGGGTTGTCGGCTTTTAAGATGCAGTTGCCCTCATCGGTGGCAGCTGTACAGGCTGTAGACGACATTGCCGAGACCTCAGCCCTTCTTGTGACCATTGAGTCGGGACAGAAAACCTACCGCGAGCTTCGGCAGTATCTCGACGACCTTAAGTCGCGCCTTCGCCGCATCGACGCCATATCCAATCTGCGCACCTATGGCTTGGAGATGGAGCAGCTCTCGGTCTATCTCGACCAGCAAAAGATGGCTAAATATGGCATTGGCTCGTTCAAGATACTCAATTCGCTTGTTATGCAGGGACTTACAACCTACAGCGGTTCGGTGGAGAATGCCACTACTGTAGCCCCGATACACATCAGTGACCCTTATAATTCGGAGCTTGACGTTGCCAATCAGATTGTTTATTCCTCGCCTTCGGGCAGCATCGTCCGTCTTAAGGACGTGGCGCGCATCGTTCGCGAATATCCCTCTATGGACAAGTACATCAAGTCGAATGGCAAGAAATGCGTGCTCCTCTCCATAGAGATGCGTCCTGGCAACGACATTGTGAAGATGGGCAGGGACGTGCGTGGGCAAATTGACGAGTTCAAGAATGGGTTGCCCGACGAGGTGAAGCTTAGCATCATCACCGACCAGAGCCGTGTGGTGAGCGAGTCGGTGGTTAATTTTCTGCGCGAGCTTCTCATCTCGGTCATTGCCGTGATAGTGGTGGTTGTGCTGCTCATGCCTCGCCGTGTGGCAGAGGTTTCGGCATTGTCCATTCCTATCACTATATTCTCGTCCGTCGGCATCTTCTATATCTTCGGTTTCGAGCTCAACACCGTCACCCTTGCTGCTCTGATTGTTACGCTTGGCATGGTGGTGGACGATTCGGTGGTGATAATCGACAATTACATGGAAAAGCTTGGCCACGGCATGTCGCGTTGGCATGCGTCGATAGCTGCTCCGCGCGAGTTCTTCATGTCGGTGTTGTCTGCCACGCTCTCCATAAGCCTTACGTTCTTCCCCTTCCTCTTCACCATGAAGGGCGAGATGGCCGACTTCGTTAAGTCGTTTCCCTGGGCAATGTTCATCATCCTGAGCGTGTCGCTCACGGTGTCGCTTGTGCTCACGCCTTATTTGCAGTATACCTTTATACATGAGGGAATAAAGGAGAAGAAGTCTAATGCTGGCAAGCGTCTCTCGCCCCTCGACTATCTGCAGAACGGCTACACATGGCTCTTGACGCGTTGCTTCCATCGTCCGTGGCTCACGCTTGCGGGTGGTGTGGGAATGATTGTTCTCGGAGTGGTTCTGTTCTTGAAGGTGCCGCAGCGAATGATGCCTCTTGAGGAGCGCGACCAGTTTGCTGTTGAAATCTTTATGCCAAACGGCACAAAGGCGAGCCGTACGGCAGAGGTAGCCGACTCGCTTGAGCAGATACTAAAGCGCGACAGTAGGGTGACGGCAGTAACATCGTTCATAGGTCAGGGTTCGCCACGATTCAATGTCACCTATGCTCCGCAGATTGGCGGCACCAACTTTGCCCAGTTCATTGTCAACACCAAGGACAATGAATCGACAGCTGAGGTGCTCGACGAGTATGCCGACCGTTATGCCGATTATTTCCCCGACGCCTATGTGCGTTTCAAGCAGATGGATTATAATAATGCTTCCTATCCCGTGGAGGTTCGCGTCAGCGGCGACAGTCTTGGCAATCTCAAAAAGGCTGCTGCTGAGATAGAAAGCTGTATGAGGCAGACTGAGGGTTTGCAGCTTGTAAGAACTAATTTTGAGGAGGCTCAGCCTGGAGTGGGCATCAAGCTCAACGAGACCGAAGCCAACCGACTTGGTATAAACAAGGCTCTGCTCACAGCCAACCTTGCCGTGCATTATGGTCCGGGTGTTCCGATGGCCTCGCTTTGGGAGGGCGACTATCCCGTGAGTGTGGTTCTGAAGAGCGAACGTCAGGAAAGCAGTCAGTTCACCACTCTTGGTGATGAATACATTCCCGTGATGGGTGGCACAACATCGGTTCCTTTGCGTCAGTTTGCCACGATCAAGCCCGATTTTACTGATGGCTGCATAGTTCGTCGCAACGGAGTGCGCACTATTTCGGTTGTGGCAGAGCCTAAGCGTGGCTATAATGCCGACCGTCTGGCAAAGGACGTTGAGGCTCGTGTGGCAGAGCTTAAGTTGCCTCAGGGGCTTGAGGTGCATATGGGCGGAATGCTTGAGAAGGACACGGAGACCTTGCCGCAGGTGGCTTCGGGTGTGCTCATTGCCGTGTTCATCATTTTCTTCATTCTGCTTTTCCATTTCAAGCGCATCTCACTCGCCTTGGTAAATATTTCAGCCATGTCGTTGTGTGTGTTCGGAGCCGCCGTCGGTCTGCTGATAACTGGCTACGACATATCGATAACGGGCATTCTCGGTGTGGTGAGCCTTATGGGCATTCTTGTGCGCAATGGCATCATCATGCTCGACTATGCCGAGGAATTGCGCCGCGACAAGGGACTTTCTGTGCGCGAGGCAGCTTTCCAGGCAGGCGAGCGACGTATGCGCCCTATATTCCTTACGTCGGCTGCGGCTTCGGTGGGCGTGTTGCCCATGATGCTTGAGAATAATACCCTGTGGTCGCCAATGGCAGCCGTGGTGTTTTTCGGCACGCTCATTTCGATGGTGCTTATAGCCACGGTTCTGCCAGTGCTCTATGCTGTGGTGTTCGACAAGCAAAAGGCTTCATAATACAAGCAGAAGTCTTTATAATATAAATAATGTGGCAAGGGCCTGGATGGTGCTTAACGCCAAATGTCGCCAAGCATTGCAGCCCCGCCGAAACCATATTTTTCTAATAGCGCCATGCGCTCGCGAGTAACTCCGCCCAAGGCAACTACCTTTTGGTCGATAATGCCTTCGGCGGACGCTTTTTTTAATGTGGCATCGTCGAAAGCCGAACGGTAGCCTTGCTTGGAGATGCTGTCGAAGATGGGGCTAAGGAATACGTAGTTCAGCTTTGGCTTGCGCTTCACAACCTCCTCAAGCGAGTGGCATGAGCATGAGATGGAGCCTTGATGGCAAGGTGGTGGAGTAGGGTTGCGGCGGTTGAGATGAACTCCGTGCAGATGGTATTTGGCACATAGCGCGAAATGGTCGTTCACCACAATGCGGTTGTAGTATTCAGGGTTGATTTTGTCAATCAGCTGTCGGCATTCTTCAATGGTGGAGTCGGGTTTGCGCAGGTGAAGCAGGTCGATAGAGCCTTCGGCAAACAGACGGTTGATGGCTTCTGCCTCGCCGGCGAAGAAGTGGGGGAGAGTAATGGCTATTGTTTTCATTATTAATAGTAATCTTAAAGACAGGCTTTCACCATTCTCTTCATTTCCTCCACAGGGTTCTCGGCGTTCAGCACAGCTCCGCTCACGGCAATTCCTGTCACTCCCGTCTGCATAATCTCAGGAATGTCGTCGTATAGAATTCCTCCTATTGCAACCATAGGCAGTTTGATTCCGGCTTCGTTCATTTGCTTTACGATATTGCGGTAGCCCTCGATGCCGAGAATGGCAGATAGGTTCTTCTTTGTAGTGGTGTATCGGAACGGTCCGCATCCTATGTAGTTGGCTCCTTGTCGGTAAAGGCGTTCTATATCCTCGAATGTGTTGGCAGTTCCTCCTATGATGAAGTCGGGTCCGAGCAGTCGGCGTGCTTCGTCCACAGGCATGTCGTTCTTGCCGAGATGTACTCCGTCGGCACCAGTTTCCTTGACAAGCTCCACACGGTCGTCAAGTATAAACTTGGCTTTATATTCGGAGCATAGCTTGTGTAGCTCTTGAGCTATGGGGCGCACTTCGTCGTTGGTAGCGTCTTTCATGCGCAGCTGAATCCAACGGCAACCTCCTTCGAGTGCAAGTCGTGCACCGTCTATGTAGTTGTAGCGGGTGTTTTGGTGGGTGATAAACTGAATCATTTCTTAAATTATTAATTATTAGTTACTTAAGTTTCGCAAGCCCTACACTCCTTACCTCCTTTTCGCCTCCATCCTTTTAGGCTCAAAGAAATGGTTCACGGGTCCGTGTCCTTTGCCAATTTCTACGTCCTTGCCTGCTTCAAGGGCTTTGTAGAGATATTCCTTGGCAAGACGTATGGCGTCTGCCATGTTGTAGCCAAGGGCAATGTGTGCGGTTATGGCAGAGGATAGGGTGCAGCCAGTGCCGTGTGTGTTGCGTGTGTCCACGGTTTTAGCCTCGTATTTAGCCACTCGCTTGGAGTCGTGATAAAGGATGTCGGTTTTAGTACCCCCCTCAAGATGTCCTCCTTTTATCAGCACGTCGCAGTTGGCTTCTTGGCAGATGATGGAGGCGGCACGGTCCATGTCGTCCACATTATTTATCTTCATGTCGGCAAGAATCTCAGCCTCAGGCACGTTAGGTGTGAGCAGCGAGGCGAGTGGCATCAGTTCGTTGCAAAAAATGCAAAGAGCGTCCTCTTGCATAAGTCGGTAGCCGCTTGTCGATACCATCACAGGGTCGATGATAACGGCGGTAGTAGGATATTCCTTCAGGGCGTCGGCAATGGCATGGATGGTAGCTGCATCGTTCACCATGCCTATCTTTACAGCTACAGGATTGATGTCGCTCATCACGGCACGTATTTGTCCGCCCACTATTTCGGGTCGCAACGATTCAATGTCGTATACTCCACACGTGTTCTGCACAGTAATGGCAGTTATTGCTGAAGCCGCATAAACGCCCAATGCCGACATAGTCTTGATGTCGGCTTGCACTCCGGCACCGCCCACGCTGTCGCTTCCGGCTATTGTTAAAGCACATTTGTATTGCATAATTGTTGTGTTTTTTGTTTTGAAATATACAAAGGTACTGATTTATTATTAAAGACCTTTGTTTTTGTGGAGAATTTGTTCTTTCCTCATGATTAGGCTTTGCACAATTCCTCTCATAGCTAAATACACAAGAAAAGCCAGCCACAGGGCATGGTTGTGGAGAAAAGGGCGCAGCAATAGGTATAGTGCAAAGAACATGATGGTGGACACAGCCGACGAGATGAGCATTCCGCGTGTGGCGGTGATTCCAATGAAAACTCCGTCCCAGATGAAAGCCGCCATGCCGCACAGAGGTATGAGCACAGCCCATGGGAAATATGTTGCTGAGGCTTCTATCACTGTGATGTCATTGGTGAGAAGGGCGAGAAAGGCATTGCCGCCTAAGGCATAGGCGAGAGTATAGGCAATGGCAAGGGCTGTTCCCCAACCGAACAGATGTTTTACTGTTCTGTTGAATTCCCGTTGGTTGCCAGCCCCGTGAAGTCGTCCGCACAGAGCCTCGCCAGCATAGGCAAAGCCGTCCATTACATAGGAGAAAAGCGTGAACAGCTGCATGAGCAGGGTGTTTACGGCAAGCACAATAGTGCCTTGCGATGCTCCTGCCGAGAGGAAATAGAAGTTCACCGACACGATGAACAGTGTGCGTAGGAATATGTCGCGGTTTACGCTGAAGAATCGGCTCATTGATGCTGTGTTGAGCAATTTGCGCCAATGGATGCGTGGGAAAAGACGTTGTCCGTAAGTGCGTGTCCAAAGGGCGAGCGACACAATGAGTCCTGCATATTGTGCCGTGAGAGTGCCGAGTGCCACTCCCTCGATGTTCATGCCCAATACATATACAAATGTCATGCTCGCCATAATGTTCACCACGTTTTGCATGATGCTTATGAACATAGGCAGCCGTGTGTTCTGCATTCCTATGTACCATCCCGTGAGACTGTATAGGCAGAGCATGGCAGGTGCGCCCCACACGCAGATGCGGAAATAAGTCCATGCCGCCGAGCGTATGTCGTCGGTAGGGTCTACAAGTCTCAGTGCCAGATGGCCTATAGGTATTTGCAGTATAATTATAGCGAGCGCAATGGCCAGTGCCACTGTCATGGAGCGTGCGAGAAGCGAAGCCACGGTGTCGAGGTCGCGTCGTCCGAGCGACTGCGATGTCATTCCGCTTGTTCCCATGCGCAGAAATCCGCACAGCCAATACATCACGTTGAATATCATGCTTCCCACAGCCACCGCCCCGATGTAGACAGGCGACCCCATATGGCCCGATATGGCAGTATCTACGAGTCCCAACAATGGCACAGTGATGTTGGAGACGATGGAGGGAAGTGCTATTTGCAGAATCTTTTTGTTCATTTCATCTTGTCAAATCCCTCACCAAACACACCGTGGCAGAATGTCTGCGACACAAGAGCGTCGGGGTCGATATGGTTGACGAGATTAAATAGGTCTTGCGACTCATATTTTCGTGTCAGCACGATAAGCATCTTCACGTCCGACTTTCTGAACCATCCCTTGCCGTCTACCACTGTTACGCCACGATGTAAGTGGGTGTTCACCACATCGGCTATCTCGTCGTATTTTTTCGAGATGATAAGGAATTGCACTGTCTGTCGTGTTCCGTTCACGATATAGTCGCAGGTGATGCTTGCCACAAGTGTGAAGACTATACCGTAGACAATAGTCTCGAAACTATGGAACAGGAAGTAGGACGAGGAGATGATGGTGCAGTCTACAAACTGCATCGCCCTACCGAAGCTCACGCGGAAATACTTGTTCAGCAGCATTGTAAGGATGTCGGTGCCGCCTGTTGAGCCATTGTGCGAGAACACTATGCCCAGACCTCCACCGCCGAGCAATGCGCCTATGAGCACGTGCATGAACTTGTCCTCGCCTGGAGTCATGATTGGGTTGGCTGCAAAGAATGGCTGCAGTATACTGATGAACAGCGACATGATGCCAACTCCAATGATGGTGCGCCAGAAGAACTGCTTGGTTAATGCCGAGAAGGCAATAAACAGCATGGCGGCGTTGAGCACAAGGATAGACGTACCCGTTGGTATTCCCGTGGCATAATAGATAAGGGCAGCGGCACCAGCCACGCCTCCCATCACCACCTTTTCGGGAAGTATGTAGGCACTATAGCCGATAGAATACATCAGAATGCCTAAAGCGAGGAAAACCATGTCCTTGCTATTGTTCCTCATTAGGCTCTTAGCCTTGCTTTTGATTTTAGATTCCCCCATAGTTGTTTTGGAATAACGTTTTTATAGTCTGTTTTTTATATTTTTAGTCAGTTATATTTAGTATGTACGCTAAATGGTGTGCAAAATTATTAAAAATTTTTTATAGCCACATTATGTTTGCCTCACTATTTTCGGCGTATGCGGTATTTTGTTGTTGCCTGTGTCATCTTATCGCCTTCTCAAACTGTCCGCTTTGAGCCGAACTCAATCCGCTGGCTGGTATTATGCTCTTGTTGGTGGCATACTTGAATGTCACGCTCTTCTCTCCGCTGAACGATGTCCAGTGCAGGGTTATGTCTACGTCTTTGCCCTTGGTGTCGGGCAGTCGGTCGAGGCGGAAAGCCACAATGCCGTCGCCCCAATATCCTCCCTTCACGCCTTGTGCGCTATGGAAGAAGGTCAGGTCGTATGGTTTGTCGGGGTTGGTGGCAGCAAGGTTCACGTAGTGTGGTGTGTCGTTGGCAGCCCATTGTGTGCGGAAGTGTATGGTCATGTATCCGTCCTCGCTCACGGTCCAGTCGCGCAGCAGCTCCACAGGGTCTTGGCGGAACTGGCTTGATGTGGCTTCTGTGCCAGGATATTCTGCCATTGGCTTTGTGAGAATGCTGTCTATCCAGTTGACGTACACCTCATATTTATGCTTGTCCACAGGCTGTGTGAGCAGTCGGAAGTTGATGAATGCTCTCACCTCGCGGTTGCCGTAGGGTGCTGCCTTTATGTTCGAGGCAGTAATGCGTGTTGAGTCGTCGAGCTGCATGAAGAAGGCAGATCCGTTGGCGGTAGGCTTCACTGTTACGAGAGCGTTGGGGCGATTGAGTGGGAACAGTGGAAAATCGTCGTTGTCGTTGTCACACGACTGCATTATTGTGCTTGCGGCAAATGTCATTGTCGCAACCATCAGCATATACATTGCCTTTCGTAGGCTGTTTATGTTAAATACTTTTCTTGTCATGGTTAAAATTGTTTATTAATCTTTAGTTGGGGCAAAGTTACAATATAATATTTGAAAAAGCAAGAAAGATTGGTAGGATTTAAACAAGTGGCATGAATAATCTTTAGCGCAAACTTTCGCTTAAATGTTTTGCCGTTTTGCATAATTCCACTAACTTTGTAAAAGATATACGCAATTATCATGCAATATATCACAATGCACAGCATATTTAGAAGAAAACCAAAAGAAAACAGATTATGAAAAGGTCAAGACTCATATCAATAGCCGTGGCGTTGCTCTTGCCATTGGCAGCAATAGCCGACTCCTACACGTCGCTTTGGAAGCAATACGACGTGGCAGTAAGGAAGGATCATCCGCAGACTGTGCTGAGGCTTCTCTCGCAGATAGCCGACAAGGCCCAGCGTGAGCGTGCCTATGGCCAGTTGCTCAAGGCTCAGGTCAAGTCGGCTGACTATCAGTGTGAACTGTCTGCCGACTCGCTCCAGCCTGTTGTAGAGCGCATGAAGCTGATGGAGCAGCAAGCCGTGAATAGTGGCGACAATGTGCTTGCCGCCATCTATCAGTCGGTGCTTGGCTCTGTCTACACCAACAACTCCTTTGCCCTTGATGATGCCAAGGCAACAGGCAAACAGTACTTTAAGAAGTCGATGTCCCATCCCGACGCTCTCGCCAAGGCCTACGCCACAGGCTATGAGCCGTTTGTTGTGGATGGTGTCGACTCGAAGTATTATTACGACGACATGCTCCACATCATAGCCATGCGTGCTAAGGACTATCGCACCATGCACGACTACTATGCCTCTCATGGCAAGCGCGAGGGTGCCTTGCTCACGGCTCTTGAACTTGTGAAGAAGTCGCGCAAGGTTGGCGACGAGGGCAGAGTGAAGAAGTCTAAGTATATCATGTCGCTCGATTCGCTTGTGCGTGAGTATGGCGACCTCCTGCCCTGTGGCGAGGTTGCCATTGAGCGTTATGCCTATATGAGCAATGCCGACGATGTGACAGCCGAGGAGAAAATGAGCTACATCAACTATGCCCTTATGAAGTGGGGAGCCTGGGAGCGCATGAACATCCTGCGCAATGCCCAGCGCAAGCTCACCTTACCTTCGTTCCACGCCTCGCTTGGTGGCGAGATAGCCTTGCCTGGTGTTACGCGCAAGGTGACGGTGATGTCGCTCAATAATATTGGCGAGATACGTCTTACTGCCACACGCCTCGACATCGACGGAACCACAACACTCAATCCACAGATTGATAAGGACTACGCACGTCTGCGCCGCTATATAGTTGCAGGCGAACAACCCATCACCGACATGCGCAGCTATGTTGGAATGCCAGCCTACAAGACCATTAGCGACACGCTCGAAATGAAGGGCTTGCGCTCTGGGGTTTATCTTGTTGAGCTTTCCACCGACAATGTTGCTGTGCCTGTAGAGCGTCGTCTGCTTCGCGTTTGCAACATCTATCCTGTGGTTGAGGCTTTGCCTGGCAAGTGTTTCCGCATTGCCGTGCTCGATGCTACTCATGGCACTGCAGTCAAGGGAGCCAAGGTCGATGTGGTGATGGCTATCGACAAGGCTGGCAACGAAGTTGTTAAGACGTTCACCACCGACGCCAATGGCGAGGCCTACGTCTACTATAAGTCCCACGAGCCAAGGTCGTATCGTGTCTACACCGACACGGAGCGGGCTTTCCCTATGACCAACTCAATGTCAAGCAGTTTCTATTACTATAGCAACAAGACTGCCGACAAGTGTACAACCATCTACACCGACCGTCGTGTCTATCGCCCCGGACAGACTGTCCATGCAGCTGCCATTGCCTATATATATAATAATAAGGTGTATGAGGGTAAGCCGTTGGCTAATGAGCCTATGACTCTCACCCTTCGCGACGCCAACCACAAGGAGGTGGCAAGCCAAAAGGTAACCACCGACGAGTGGGGCATGGCTTCAGCCGACTTTGTATTGCCTTCGAGAGGTCTTACTGGCACATTTACTCTCCGAAGCGATGTTGGCAGCAATGCCTACTACGACTTCTCGGTGGAGGAATACAAGCGACCCACATTCAAGGTGGAGTTTGATAAATACACAGCCAAATACGTGGCGGGCGACACTGTGCGCCTAAAAGCTTCGGCAAAGAGCTTTGCAGGAGTTCCAGTGCAGAGTGCTAAGGTGGCGGTAAAGGTGGTGCGCCGTCCGGCAATGTTCTGGCGTTATTCGGGAGCTGACAGCAAGCAAGAGACTGTACTCACCGACACCGTGCGCACTTCTGCCGACGGAACATTCCTTGTGCCAGTGCCTATGGTCATGCCCGATACCTACGACGAGCATCCCAGCCGCTATTATTCATTCGATGTGACTGTTGATGTCACCGATGTGTCTGGCGAGACACGCAATGCCGAAACATCGCTTCCGCTGAGCGACAGCCCCACTATGTTCACATGCGACCTGCCAGAGAAGTCGCTGCGTGACAGTCTGCGCACGGTCACCTTCGCCTATTGCAACAATGCCGGCGAGCCTATCGACGGCGATGTGACCTACTATATCGACAACCGCCGCTACACATGCAAGGCCAACAAACCCAACAAGATTGATGTTGAGGCTCTCGTCTCGGCTCGTCATAAGCTTATGGCCATTTGCGGCAACGACACATTGCGCACAGCCTTCACCACATTCACCTTTCAGGACCGTAAGTCGCCTGTCGAGACCCACGACTGGTTCTATCAGTCGGCCGAACGATTCCCTGTTGGTGGGGGTCCGGTGTTCATTCAGGTAGGTTCAAGCGACTCCATTCAGCACATTGTCTACACCCTCATCTCTGGCGACAAGATAGTAGAGGAGGGCAGAGCCGACCTTAAGAACGAGCTTCGCACACGTGCCTTGATTTACAAGCCTGAGTGGGGCGACGGCGTCACTCTGTCTGTGGCATGGGTCAAGAACGGACATTGCTACAACCACACAGCACGCATCGAGCGACCCCTGCCCGACACCCAGCTCAACCTTAAGTGGACAACATTCCGCGACCGACTCGTTCCCGGACAGCGCGAGACATGGACTCTCAACATAACACGTCCCGACGGCACTCCTGCCCGTGCACAACTGCTCGCAACACTCTACGACAAGTCGCTCGACGAGATTCGTAAGCACAACCTTCAGTTCTCGCTGCCTATCCGTGTCAATGTGCCTTGGCTTAAGTGGAATGGTGTCTACAACAGCAATATCTTCGCTTATAGCGAGATGCCCATGCGCTTCCTCGACGAGCGCCAACTCGACTTCAGCAGTTTCACCTATGCTTCGTTCACGGAACTTGCAGGCGATGTGCTCATGGCGTACCATCGTCCGGTAATGAAGAGTGGCTCTTTCCCTGGCAAAATGAGGAAAAGTGGCAGTAGCCGCAAAATGATGTTGGCTAATGCCAAGCGTGATATGGGTGCCGACGCCGTGGCTATGGACAAGGCTGGGAAGTTTGAGGCTGCCGAAGGTGTTGCAGCCGAGGAGAGTATGGTAGGCTCTGCCGAAAGCTCAAAGCCTGCATCTTCAGTACAGATACGCGAGAATCTCAACGAGACGGCTTTCTTCTTCCCCGGACTTCTCACCGACGACAAGGGCAACGTGTCTATGCGTTTCACCCTGCCCGAAAGCGTCACTACATGGCAGTTCTACGGACTTGCCCACGACAAGGAACTCAACAATGGCACTATATCGGCTATTTCTGTGGCTAAGAAGACGGTTATGATTCAGCCCAATGTTCCGCGATTTGTGCGCTCTGCCGACCGTGGTGTGCTCTCGGCACGTATTGCCAACACATCCGAAAAGACTGTCAATGGCACGGCACGCCTCTCGCTTGTCAATCCCGAGACGGGCAAGGAGGTCTATCGCAAGGACCAAAAGTTCACGGTGAAGGCTGGCGAGACTGTGGCTGCCTGTTTCGACTTCGACATGACGAAGATACATAATGACGGTCTGCTCATCTGCCGTGTCACGGCTTCGGGTCATGGCTTCAGCGATGGCGAGCAGCACTACC
This sequence comes from uncultured Prevotella sp., assembly GCA_934230115.1. GTDB lineage: Bacteria > Bacteroidota > Bacteroidia > Bacteroidales > Bacteroidaceae > Prevotella. The sequence goes on from CAKQEI010000025.1 coordinate 26,604, forward strand.
TGCCAGTATTGCCCAACGAGGAGCGAGTGACCAACACTTATGCCTTCTCGCAGAACGAGCCTGGCTCTCTCAACATCAATCTTGAGCAACTCTTCCCCGTGAAGAGCAAGAACAACAAACTCACGGTGGAGTACACCAACTCGCCCGCTTGGCTCATGGTTCAGGCTCTGCCCGCTATGGCTGAACCCGACGGCGACAACGCCATTGCTCTTGCCACAGCCTATTATGCCAACAGCATAGGCCGACATATCATGAATTCGTCGCCTGCGATAAAGCCTACTGTAGAGTTGTGGCAGAAGGAGAAAGAGCTGTCTGCCGGTGCCACTTCGCTGCAAAGCGCGTTGCAGAAGAATCAGGAGCTTAAGCAGATGGTGCTTGAGGAGACTCCCTGGCTCATGGATGCCGACAAGGAGGAGGACCAGAAGCTCAAGCTCATAAACTACTTCAACGAGTCGCAACTCGACTATCGCCTTGCCGACAATCTCTCGCGCCTTGCCAATTTGCAGCGCGAGGACGGAGGCTTTGCATGGTGGAAGGGCATGAAGGGTTCGCCTTACATGACTATGTCGGTGCTCCAGACTCTTGTGCGACTCAACAAGATGATAGGCTCTCAGGAGGCTACTGAGGCTATCATCGGCTCTGCCTTCGGATTTATGGACAAGTATATAGCCCATGAGGTGAGCAATATGAAGAAGCTTGAGCGCGAGGGCAAGGCCAAGAACCTGCGTCCCAGCGAGCTTGCCGTGCAGTATCTTTATGCCTCTACGCTTGCCGAGCGTGACATGAAGGAGTCTGTTCATGACAACATCAATTTCCTCGTCTCGCGTCTTGCCAAGCGCGACACCGAGTTCACTATCTATGGCAAGGCTGTTTCGGCTGTGGTGCTTGCCATAAACGACCATGACAAGGAGGCTGCCGACTTGCTCGAAAGCATACGCCAATACACAGTATACAAGGAGGAGATGGGTCGCTACTTCGACACACGCAAGGCGCAATATTCATGGTTCGACTATCGCATTCCGACGCAGGTGGCTGCCATTGAGGCTCTTAAGACTCTGCAACCACACGACACACAGACTATAGCCGAGATGCAGCGCTGGCTGCTGCAGTCGAAACGCACTCAGGCTTGGGACACTCCGCTAAATTCTGTCAATGCTGTCTATGCATTCCTTGATGGCAATGCCGATGCTTTGACCGAGAATGCCGAGCGTCCAACCGTGCTTAAGCTTAACGGTCAGAAGCTGTCCATGCCTAAGGCTACGGCAGGACTGGGCTACGTCAAGACGTCGAAGACCGGCGACAACTTCAAGAGTCTTACGGCCGAGAAGTCGTCTACAGGCATTTCATGGGGAGCTGTCTACGCACAGTTCATGCAGCCCACGGTGGATGTGGCTGATGCCTCTATGGGCATGACTGTGGTGCGCCAGGTGCTTAAGGACGGCAAGAAGCTCTCTTCCGACGATGTGCAGCTGCAAGTAGGCGACCGCATAACAGTGCGCCTCACCATAACAGCCGACCGCGATTACGACTTCGTGCAGCTTTCCGACCGTCGTGCCGCCTGCCTTGAGCCGGTGGAGCAACTATCCGGCTACGGCTATGGCTATTACTGCCAGCCCAAGGACAACGCCACAAACTATTTCTTCGACCGTCTTGCCAAGGGCAAGCACGTGGTGGAGACTACGTATTATGTCGACCGTGCAGGACAATACGCCTCGGGCACATGTGCTGTGGCTTGTGCCTATGCGCCTGAGTTTATGGCTCGCACAAAGGCGGTGGTGTTCAACGTGAAATAAAAAGGAAAAAATAAAAATTGCGAAATATGAAAAAGTTAATTATATCGGTTTCCATTCTTCTCTTGTCGTCTCTCGGGGCAATGGCTCAGAAGATGGAGGCTGTCAGCAAGATTGTCGACTGCGGACAGTCGGTCTACAAGTCGCCTGCTACGGCAGAGTTTGAAATCAAAAACAAGGGCAACCATGCCACACGCATTGTCGATGTGCGAATGAGTTGCGGTTGCACCGATGTGGAGTTTCCGCGCGAGGAGATTCCTGCCGGAAGCAAGTTCACAGTGCGTGTCACCTACGATGCCAAGACCATGGGTCGCTACGACAAGCTCGTAGCTCTCTACACCGAGGGCAATGAGAAGCCTGTTGTGCTTCGTATGCGAGGTCAGGTGGTGAGGGAGATTGTCGACTTTGGCGGCAAGTACGACTTCTTGCTTGGCAATGTGCAGAGCGACTGCAACGACATTGAGTTCGACGATGTGAACCGTGGCGAGCGTCCTCAGAAGAAGATTCACATCCGCAACACCACAGGCGAGAACATTCAGCCCGTCGTGATGCACCTGCCTGACTATCTCACGGCTGAGGTGTCGCCCTCGAAGATTGCTCCAGGACATAGTGGAGTGGTGACTATCACTCTCGACTCCAAACAGCTTAAGGACATGGGACTTACTCAGACCAGCGTCTTCCTTGGTACCTTCCCCGGCGACCGTGTGAGCCGCGAGAAGGAACTCAGCGTGTCGGCTGTACTGCTGCCTAAGTTCGACAACCTTACTGCCTCGCAGCTTGCCAACGCTCCACGTATGCACCTCTCTGCCACTGAGCTTAACCTTGGAGCATTCAAAGGCAAGAAAAAGCTTAAGGGCGAGATTATCATCCGCAACGATGGCAACTCTGTGCTCAACATCAAGAATCTTCAGATGTTCACCGTGGGCCTGCAGGTGTCGCTCAACAAGCAGAAGATTAAGCCTGGCGAGTCGGCCAAGCTTAAGATTACGGCTGAGGAGCGTCAGCTTAAGAACGCACGCTCCAAACCACGTGTGCTCATGATTACCAACGACCCTAACTTGCCGAAGGTCACTATTAAGATTATTACAGAATAAATTTTTTGTTTACAGAACATTCTCATAATGAACAACAATCTATCAATAGAAATCGACGAAGGCAGTGGCTTCTGCTTCGGTGTCACCACTGCCATCAAGAAGGCTGAGGAGGAGCTTGCCAAGGGCACGCGCCTCTATTGTCTTGGCGACATTGTGCACAATGGTATGGAGGTGGAGCGTCTGCACGAGCAGGGGCTCATCACCATCAACCATGAGGACATGCGCTCGCTGCATGGCGTAAAGGTGTTGCTGCGTGCTCATGGCGAACCGCCTGAGACTTATGCTCTTGCCAAAAAGAACGACATTGAGATAATCGATGCCACATGTCCGGTGGTGCTTGCCTTGCAACGCCGCATAAAGTTGCAGTACGACCTTAATCCCAAGGCTCAGATTGTCATCTTCGGCAAGCGTGGTCATGCCGAGGTGCTTGGACTGGTGGGCCAAACCGAGAGCCATGCCATTGTAGTGGAAAAGGTGGAGGATGTGAAGCGTCTCGACTTCAGCCGCGACATATATCTCTATTCGCAGACCACGAAGTCGCTCGATGGTTTCCATCAGATTATCGACTACATACAGGCCCACATGCAGCAGGGAGCCACGTTCAAGAGTTTCGATACTATCTGCCGTCAAGTAGCCAACCGTATGCCCAACATTGCTGCCTTTGCCTCCAAGCACGATCTCGTGCTCTTTGTCTCAGGCAGAAAGTCGAGCAACGGCAAGGTGCTGTTCAAGGAATGCCACAGCGTCAATCCGCGCAGCTATCAGATAGAGAAGCCTGAAGAGATAGAAATGGAGTGGTTCTCCGATGATGTCCACACCGTTGGAATATGCGGAGCCACAAGCACTCCGAAATGGCTTATGGAACAGTGTAAGGCAAGAATCGAGCGACATTGCTAAAAACAAAATGAGGTCGAGCTATTACCGCTCGACCTCATTCATATCCTTTTATCAATTGTTATTATCATCCATCAAGTCCTCGCCCAAGTGGGTAGTCTGCTCTCTTTCCATTCTCTCCACCACCTCACGCGGTTTTGTTGCGTAGGTAATCATGCGTATGGAGTCGTTGTAGCTTACATATTTCCACAACCAGTTGAGCAGCACCATCATCTTGTTCTTCACACCGAGTATAGAGCGCAGGTGAACAATGAGCCACAAAATCCATGCGAAGAAGCCCTGGCTACGGAACTTGCCAATCTCCACCACAGCCTTGTTGCGACCTATGGTTGCCATAGAGCCGAGATTGTTGTATTTGAAGGCTGTGAGGCTGTTGTCGCCCTCTCCCTCGTTAATCTTCTTGAGGTTCTTTGCAAGGTTCTTAGCCTGCTGTATAGCCACCTGAGCCACCTGCGGATGTCCGTTGGGGTAAGCCTCGTCGGTAGTCTGGAGACACTGGTCGCCAATGACAAACACATCGTTCAGCCCAGGTACACGGTTGAACTGGTCTACCTTAAAGCGGAATCCGCGTCCTAAGTGGCTGTCGTCAATGCCAGGCATGGCGTTGGCTCTAATGCCCGATACCCAAAGGAATGTACGTGTAGGAATCTCCGAGCCGTCCTTCATTATCACCTTATGGTCGCGGTAGTCGGTCACCATCTTGCCAAACTGAATGTCCACACCCATGCTCTTGAGGAAGTCGTATGCCTTCTTTGATGAGTCCTGCGACATGCCTGCCAGCAGACGGTCGCCTGCCTCAATAAGATAAATGTGCATCAACGACGAGTCCATGTCGGGATAGTCGTAGGGGATGACGTAGTGTTTCATCTCCGACAACGCTCCTGCAATCTCCACACCAGTGGCACCGCCACCCACGATAACAACATTGAGCAGTTCCTGTCGCTCTTCCTCAGTGGCGCATGTCAATGCACGCTCCAAGTTCGAGAGCAAGGCGTTGCGCAATCCCATTGCCTCGGGCACAGTCTTCATAGGTATGGCCCAGTCCTCAATGTTCTTGTTGCCAAAGAAGTTGGTTGTGGCTCCTGCTGCCAGCACAAGGTAGTCGTAGTCTATCTTTCCGATGGAAGTCTGAAGAATCTTTTTGTCGGTGTCCACCATACGTGCCTCTGCCATGCGGAAGTAGAAGTCCTTGCGCTTGCGGAATATCTGACGGAATGGGAATGAAATGCTGCTTGGGTCGATACCTGCCGACGCTATCTGATAGATAAGCGGTGGAAACTGGTGGAAGTTGTTCTTGTCGATAAGCACTACCTGCATGCCCTTACCGTAGAGGTCTTCTGCAAGGCGCAGTCCGCCAAGTCCGCCACCCACGATTACTACTCTTTTCTTCTGATTTCTCTGGATATTGATGCTCATAATATAAAAAGGTTTATTTAGTTACTCTTTCCGACGGCTAAGTTAGCCATTATCGAGCAGACTATATTATTTTGTTGCGTGTTTATTTGTGCAAACGATTGCGGCAACGTTCCCAATATTCGCAAACGTTTGCAACGTATGTTACAGTGTTATCCTGATTACGCTGCAAAGTTACTGCTTTTTCTTGAAATATCTGTTACTCAATAGTGCTGTCATTGATTTTCATGTTCTATATCAAGGGATATTTTGATTTCCTCCCGCAGCAAGGCTCAATACCGCAAGGTTTAGGCCTATTGCGTGTTTGTCTTTACAGAATATGCAGGTTCGTTCAGCCAAGGCTGGACGGTCGTTTATCTCGTATTAAAAGGCAAAGTAATACGGCTTCCTTTATCGTTCAGCCTTGGCTGGACGATAGAGGAACTTAATATGCCTGTGCCAACGTCGCTGAATAGATGGTCGATCTAATGACTTGTAACAACATATGCTGTAAAACGAAAAGAAAGTAGAGAACCTACCACGCAAACCCTCATTTTGCGAGTTAGCGTAGTAGGTTCATGAAAGTCTACATTACTGTAAGAAATCGTCGTTGCTTACCTTTACACCAAGTGGTCCATAGTCGCCAAGAGCTTTGTGAGCAAGTTGCTTGTCGGGGTCGGTCACATGGTCAATAGGTTCGCCAGTCTTATCCTTGTAAGCTGTAGGTGTCATGGTTGCGATGGAGTGTTCCCAGTCCTTGTCGGGAAGAATGTTTCTGTACATGACAGCCACAACCTCTCCGATAGGATTGCCGTCTATGTTCTTTTTCTCACTGTCCCAAACGAAGAGATTGACATATTCTCCGTTGGCATTCATTTCGTCCACCTTGCTCTGTATGGCTGATAGCTTAGGATTCTTTTTCAAGCAAATCACAAATGTCGCTTTCTTGCCATCGGCATAGCGGGCCTTCTTATCATATATAGACATATATGAGCGTGTGTCGCTTGCTGAGCCAATGCAGATAGACCAATAACGTGTCACAGCTTTTCTGTATTCCT
>CAKQEI010000026.1 GCA_934230115.1 uncultured Prevotella sp.
GCTTGATGTTGTTCTTGTCAGTCCAACGGTAGCCTACGTATACGCCTTCCTTATATTCCTCGTCGATTATCTTGCTGAATCCGGCAGACTTGTCCTTTGCGCTGCGCCATGTGCCAGGATAAGTGTTCAAGGCATGTGCGCCGCAGTCGTTAAGGCTCGCGTACCATGTGAATGGCAACTTGCCACTTGGATTGGCATCACCCGTGAGCACATCAGCAATGGCATTGCCTGCCTCCGAACCAATAAACCAAGCCTGAACAATAGCCCCCACCTTGTCTTTCCATGGCATAGCCACAGCGTTGCCTGATATATTTACGTAGACGAGACGCTTTGTGGTCTTGGCAAGAGCCTCAATGAGTCTGTTCTGGGCATAGGGCAGTTCATACTGCTTACGGTCATGACCCTCGCAGTCTTGATAATCCGACTTGTTGAGTCCGCCCACCACAATCACGTAGTCGGCATTCTTTGCCTTCTCCACAGCTTCGGCAATGAGTTTACTCTCGGAGCGGTTGTCCTTCAACTTCTGACCCGTCGTCACTCCATTGTACTCGCCCGACACATCACCCACGTATCCACGTGCATAATCCACCACTACATCATTGCCAAATCTTTGGCGCAATCCTTCAAGAGGTAGTATCTCACGCTGCACCTTGAGCGAAGACGAGCCACCACCAACAGTCATCATCTTGATGGCATTCTCGCCAACCACAAGTATGCGCTTAGCCTTGTTGCGGTCGATTGGCAATATATTGCCTTTGTTTTGAAGCAGCACAATGCCCTCGTCGGCTATTCTTCGGGCTGCCTCATAATGCGACTCCGAACAAAGGAAACCATGAGGACGGTTGCGGTTCATCGTTGTGCGGAAAAACAATCGCAACACACGGCGCACTTTATCATCGAGTTCCTTGGTGGTGTATTTTCCGCTCTGTATACCTATTATATAAGGTGTAGCAAGAAAATAGTTTTCATAAGCATTACTTGTGCCGGCAGAAAGTCCGTTAGTCCATGAACCAAACTCCATGTCGAGACCGTTCTTCACGGCTTGATCGGTGTCGTGACAACCACCCCAATCGCTCACAACCACACCATCAAAAGCCCAATCGCCTTTCAGTATTTTGTTTAGCGTGTACTGGTTATGGCAGTTGTGCTCATCTTTATAAAGGTTGTATGCTCCCATTATCGCCCATGCCTTGCCCTGCTCAACGGCAGCCTTGAAGGCAGGCAGATAGATTTCGTGCAAGGCACGGTCGCTTACAACCACATTCACTTGGTTGCGATATTCCTCATCATTATTCAAGCAATAGTGCTTGACGCATGCAGATACGCCCATCGATTGCAATCCTTGAACGTAAGGCACCACCATTGTAGATGCCAGATAAGGGTCCTCGCCCATATATTCAAAGTTGCGTCCGCCAAGAGGGGTGCGGTTGATATTCACTCCCGGACCGAGAATCATATCCTTGCCACGATACAGAGCCTCCTCGCCAAGACTCTTGCCATAGATTAGCGACATATCGGGATTCCATGTGGCAGCAAGACATGTGAGCGCAGGAAAGGCAACACAAGAGTCGTTGGTCTGCCCTGCCTGATCCCACTCATCCCATAATACATCTGGACGCACACCGTGAGGACCATCGTCTGTCCAAAAGTCAGGAAAGCCCAAACGTGGTATTCCGGCAGAAGAGAACTTGCTTTGCGCATGTATCACACGTATTTTCTCTTGAAGAGTCATACGGGCAATAGCATCATCGATACGCTGCTCTATTGGTTTGACATCGTCAAGATAGATAGGAGTCTGCTGAGCATTAGCTGTCATGCTACACACTACCATCATGCAAATAGTTATAAAATGTTTCATATTTATGTGTAATGGTTTTTAGTTGACGCTTGCAAAGTTAATATATGATTACGAATTGGCAAAGGCAAAGTGTTTAAAAAGTGGATTATACAAGCCTACAGACAAATGTATATCATTGATTATCAATATTAAAGATATACATACCACATATTATAAAGTGGATGTTTAGTGAGACAAATTAGGATAATTCCGATTGTTGCTAATGGGGGTTAGTTGTACTAAATTACCCACATATCGTATAAAAAATGTAAATTAAAACATAATTCTTTTTTTTACAGAAAATTTAAACAATGTGAAAATGCCACTTGATTTTAATCATTTATCTTTGGTGTTAAAGATTTAATGATTAACTTTGCACAGTCAAAACAAACAAAGCAAGGCTGCCTTATGGCGGCAAATCGACTTTAAGAAACCGATTTTCAACTAACTCATGACTGCTTATTTAGTTACAACTACTACAACAATCAAACAAAGCGTGCTCCGATGTGACGTCGGGGCACGTTTACTATCATTTTTATTGAAAAATATTTTTCACCTATATTAATTATTTACTATGAGATTAATCATTGAAAAAGATTATGATCAGCTCTCAAAGTGGGCAGCTGAGCATGTGATTGAACGTATCAACAAGTTTAACCCGACACCCGACCACAAATTTGTTCTCGGTTTGCCTACTGGCTCTTCTCCTATCGGCATGTACCATGCCTTGGCAGAGGCTTGCAAGGAAGGTCGCGTTTCATTCAAGAACGTTCTCACTTTCAACATGGACGAGTATGTAGGTCTTCCTGAGTCTCACCCAGAGAGCTACCATTCATTCATGGCAAAGAACTTCTTCGACCATGTAGATTGCCCGAAGGAGAACATCCACATCCTCAATGGCAACGCCGAGGATTTGGAGGCTGAGTGTGCTCACTACGAGCAGATGATTGAGGAAGCAGGTGGCATCGACCTCTTCATTGGCGGTATCGGTCCTGACGGCCACATCGCTTTCAACGAGCCGGGTTCTTCATTGACATCACGCACACGTCAGAAGACTTTGACTACAGACACTATCGTAGCTAACTCTCGTTTCTTCGACAACGACGTTAACAAGGTTCCTACAACAGCTCTTACAGTAGGTGTAGGCACTGTAATGTCGGCTCGCGAGGTTATGATTCTCGTAAACGGCCACAACAAGACACGTGCTTTGCAGGCTGCTGTTGAGGGTCCTGTTACTCAGATGTGGACTATCTCTGTACTCCAGCTCCACCAGCACGGTATCATCGTTGCCGACGAGGCTGCTACCGATGAACTCAAGGTTAGCACCTACCGCTACTTCAAGGACATCGAGAAGAACAATCTGTAAAAATCAAACCCCGTATCATATGCATAAAGCATTGAACATAAAGAAAATCTCAGCTGCTCCTGTAGGGGCGGCTGAGATTTGTCGTATATTGGACGAAGCCAATGTAGAGTTCGTTTCTGTAGACAACCATTGCTGGGCAGCCGACTATCCCTACAAACCCAAATTTGAGGTACGCATGGCTCACAACGGCAAACAATTGCTCATCAACTACCGCGTGACAGAGGAATGTGTGCGTGCCGTTGCTCCCCACGACGATGGCAACGTTTGGGAAGACTCTTGCTGCGAGCTTTTCCTCTCGCCTGTGGCCGATGGCACATATTATAACATGGAGTGTAATGCCGCAGGAACATTGCTTATAGGTTTTGGTCCGAAAAGAAACGACCGCGAGCGTGCATCACAGGAAGTGCTCGATAAGGTAGACCGTTGGTCGTCAATGGGCAGAGAACCATTTGCCGACAAGATGGGCGAACAGACATGGCAACTTTGCCTTGCTGTGCCTACAGAAGCCTTCTATCATCACAACTTGGAGTCGTTCGACGGATTGAAGGTTAAGGGTAATGTATATAAGTGTGGCGACATGTTGCCACATCCGCATTTCCTCTCACTCTTCCCTATCGATTTGCCTAAGCCCGACTTCCATCGCCCCGACTTCTTCGGAGGTGTGGAGTTTGAATAAGGCATAAAAATGTGTAGGAGACTATTGCATCTTTGCCATAGCCTCCTACACATAAACTCTCTTTTTATTTCTTTGGTTCAATATGAATCATCACAAACGTGTCTTTCCCCAACAGCTGCCTTATTTTATTTTCCACCTCAGTGGCACGCTTATGCGCTTCGCTTAACGGCATGTTGCCGTCCATACGTACATGCACATCCACCGAAGAACGGTTGCCAATCTTGCGCGTGCGCAAGTTGTGAGGGTCGCTCACTTCCTGGCATGAGAGAATTGCTTTGCATATCTCCTCTTCCACGGGTTCGGGCAAAGAATTCTCCACAAGTTCTCCAAGACTTGGGCGCAACTGTTCTATGGCTGCATGTATGATTAGCACACTCACGATGAGGGCTGCTATAGGGTCGAGCACTGTCCAATGCTGCCCCATCAGCAATGCTCCGCCAATACCAATGGCTGTGCCTATCGAGGAGAAGGCGTCGCTGCGATGATGCCATGCGTTGGCTATGACAGCCTGCGAGTTGACACGCCGTCCCTCGCGTTGTGTGTACTGAAAGAGGGCCTCCTTGACAACTATCGAGACAATTGCTGCCACAAAAGCTATCCATCCAGGCGACTTAAGCTGTTCGCCATTAAGACATGCCCATATCTGTGACAGACTGTTCCACATGATGCCTGCACCCACAAACAGCAACATCAGTCCGATGACGGTAGTGGCAAGAGTCTCATACTTGCCATGTCCGTATTCGTGTCCCCTATCCTGCGGTTTGCTTGATATACGCACGAATGCAATCACTATGAAGTCGGTGATAAGATCGCTGAGCGAATGCACGCCATCAGCAATCATAGCCGAGCTTCGTCCAAATACACCAGCCAAGAGTTTTGCCGCACAAAGCAACACATTGGCTATAGCTCCGTAAAGAGTCACGCGATAGATACGACGCTCCCTTGTGTCGTCTGCCGTGTCAACATTTTTTGGGCACGGCTCATTTTGTAAAACCATAATGCCTTTCTTTGATATTAATTCATAATGTTACGTTCATCACACTTGTATAAATGAGCAAGTGCAAAAGTATATATTATTTTCGAATACAGTAGGTTTTTTAAGTTATTTTTAGTAATTTCGCAACCTAACCATTTTTTTAAGAAAATCGACAATGACATACAGCACATTCACTCCCGACCCTTATCAGCAAGAAGTCATCTGCGCCCGTGGAGGATTCCACCTTGTACTCGCCCCTCCGGGATGTGGCAAGACACAGATTCTCACCGAACGCATACGACATGCCCACAACACCGAGGGCATAGCCTATGCCGACATGCTATGCCTCACCTTCACCAACCGTGCGGCAAGAGGCATGGTTGAGCGCATACACAACAACATATCTGACGAAGGCGTGGGTGAGGTGTTTGTGGGCAATGTGCACAGATTCTGCTCAAAGTTTCTTTTCGCCAACGCTCTTGTGGCAGCCGAGTCGAGTGTCATCGACGAGAACGACGCAATATCCATAGTTGCTCGTTATCTCGGCGAGGACGAGTATGCCGTGCTCAACAATGCCAACCGCCGACGCGACTACAGCAACATACTGCATCTTGAAAGCATGATGCACCAAATACGCCACAATCATCCCAAAGCCTTACGCGCACATACCGACTGCATCAATGCCGACGACATCAAGGCCATGCAATGCATCTGCGAGGTAATGAAACGAACATTCGATGCTGCGGCAATGATTGACATCTACGAAAATACCGACACTTATCGCGACCTGACACAATCGGACACTTGCGACTATGGCAACCGCCAGATTATAATGAAACTGCTTCAGAAGATGTCGCTTGCACGTCAGTATCAGCTATACAAACGCCGAAACCATCTGCTCGACTTCCACGACTTGCTTGTGCAGACCTATGACGCAATGCTTTCAGATAGCGAACAAACCAAATACAAGCATTACACTTGGGTGCAGGTGGACGAGGTACAGGACCTTAATCCCTTGCAAATGGCTATCATAAAACTACTCACGGCGCGTCCGTTCCACACTGTAATGTTTCTTGGCGACGAGCAACAGGCCATATTCTCGTTCATGGGAGCAAAGCTCGACGCACTCTCTGCATTGAAGCAGCAGCCTAAATGCCAGCTTCATCATCTGTCGGTGAACCATCGTTCTCCAAAGTATCTTCTCGACATATTCAACACCTATGCTGCCGAGGTGCTGAAAATAGACCCGTCGCTATTGCCTGAAGTGGGCAAGGAACGTCCGCAGGACATCTTAGGCAACGAACTGAAAATAATATGCAGCGAGACATACGAGCAAGAAGTGCGCGACTGTGTGCAGTTTGCCAACATGTTGGGCAGCAACTTTCCTGAGTCGACAACAGCCATTGTGGTCAACTCCAACCACGATGCCGAGGTTATTAGCAACGAACTGACGATGCGTGACATAGGACATTTCAAGGTGTCTGGCACCGACCTTTTCTCCCTGCCCGAGGTGAAACTACTGTTTGCACATCTTGGTGTTCTCAACAACGAGTTTAGTTTTATGTCGTGGGCACGATTAATGAAGGGACTTCGTGTGTATGAGAGCAATGCTGCGGCACGCAACTTTGTGCGACAGCTGTTCGACCGTGCCATAATGCCGTCCGACCTGTTGCTTTTCGACAACACCACATATATACAAAACTTCATCCACAGTTACGAAAACGAGACCATCGTGGTGTTTGACACCGAGACTACTGGCCTCAACGTATTTGATGACGACATACTGCAAATAGCAGCAGTAAAAGTGCGCAATGGCAAGGTAGTGCCTGATTCGGAATTTGCATTATACATCGAAACCGACAAGTCCATTCCTGCCATGCTTGGCGATATAGTAAACCCGATAATCGAGGAACGACGCCATCACCAGCTTCTCACTCATGCCGAAGCCTTGCGACAATTTATGGCTTACGCCGAAGGCTGCACCTTGCTCGGACACAATGCCGACTACGACTACCATATTCTTGACTTCAACCTCCAACGCTATACTCCTGAGATAAGGCTTGCAGACAGCCACCCATCGTATCTCGACTCGCTGCGACTTGTGCGCCTGTTGCATCCCGAACTAATGGAACACAAACTGAAATATCTGCTTGCTGTGCTCGGCCTTGAAGGCACCAACTCTCATCTTGCCGACGACGACGTAAACGCTACACGCAACGTGGTGGTGCATTGCTATAAAATTGCTAAAGAGAAGGTTGAGGAACAAGAAAAGTTCTTGGACGACAGCCGTGTCAAAGAGCGCGTAGGGACACTGAAGAGAAACTATGGCGAAATGTACCGGGAAGGCTTAAGGTGCATGTATGAGAGTGAAGAACGAAGAGTGAAGAGTGAAGAACGAAGAGTGAAGAGTGAAGAATCCTTGAGTGATAATTCTGCTGATTTAGCATTGGTAAGAGAACTGCGACGTTTCTATGAATATCTGCTTGACGGAGGATTTATTGTGGAGATAGATGGACTTCGCTTCATATTGGCGTATCTTTCCAACGACACGATTGACGCGTCGAAGGAACCATCGCTATATGAACAGCTGTGCAACCACACTATGGAGATAAGCACCCTGAAGGAGGCTGACCTGTGTGGCAGCAAAAGCATCAACGAGCACATATTCGTCACTACCATACACAAGGCTAAGGGTCTGGAGTTTGACAATGTCATTGTGTTCGATGCTGTAGACGGACGTATGCCCAACTACTACAGTCGCAACAATCCACACCAACTTGCCGAAGACGCACGCAAGTTCTATGTGGCTCTTTCACGAGCCAAACAACGCCTGTATGTATCGCAATGCTTGCAACGCACCGACTATCACAATGTGCCGCACGAAGTGCATCTCACGCCTTTCATGCGTCCAATAGCAAAATACTTCAAAGAAGAGAGATTTGGAGTTGATGAATTTAAAAAAACCACATTATAATATATATAATATATGTAACAACTTATCCATTTTTTTTGTAATTTTACAGCCGTAAACGGAAAAAAGACAAATGAAGCTAAAAACAAATGAAATCTACAAGACAAAAAAATGTAATATATGAATGTATATGTCATGCAGCTATGACAGTGGCTTTGCTGTGGCTGACAGTATGCCCTGCCAAGGCTGCCACCCGCCCTACGGCTGCCTCGATAGACTCCCTACTCCACTGCATAGATACAGCTATTGAGCATAGCGAACAATATGTACATAAGAAGATGGATCGTATAGACTACCTTAAGTCGGAGATTGAACAGGCAGAGACGCTGTCGGCCAAATACGAGCTGACCTACCAAATTTATGTAGAATATCTGCCTTTCATCAACGACTCAGCAATAGTCTACCTTGAGCGATGCTCAGAGATAGCCCAACAAATGGGCGACGACTCCAAGAAAGGATCATGCCTGTCGCTCATAGCCCTTAGCTGCTCGAATGCAGGAATGTATATTGAGTCAGAGGCTATACTGAAGGACATCAACCCAAGTAGCCTGCACGACATCGACCTTGGACTATACTATTATGCCTACGGTCATCTGTCTGGCGAGCTGGCATATTACGGCAAGTTTAAGGACATGCGCAAGAAATATACCGAATCTTCAATGGAAAACTTCATGTTCGCACAGCAGAACCTGCCACATAGCCATAAATATTACAACCAATGCCGCGAGATGATGGCCCAAAACCAAGGCGACTTCAAGCAATCGCTCGCCATCAACAACGAATGGATAAAACAAGCAAAGGCTGGCTCTACAGAATATGCCCTTGTCTCGTTCTATCGATATTTAGACTATAAAGCATTGGGCGACTCCATACAGGCGATGTACTGGCTTGGCGAATCAGTCCTGTCAGACATAAGAAATGCCGTGATGGACCAAGGATCATTGTGGGAAATGGCAAACTTGCTCATGACAAAGGGCGACATCGACCGTTCCTACAGATATATATGCTTCACTTCGGACTGTGCCGACCGCTTTGGCTCACGCCAACGCCTGTCGCGCATCTCGCCCCTGTTGTCGCACATTGCCAAACAATACAAGACAAATGAAGAGAAGTCAAACCGCTCGCTGTGCTACACTATAGCAGCCATAAGCCTGCTCTCCGTGCTGCTTCTCGCGGCATTGGTCTACGTTTACCACAAGCGCAACCAACTTGCCATGACGCGCGACCAACTCGCCAAGTCGAACGAACAGCTAAAGGACACTAACACCCAACTGTCATCACTCAACTCGCAGCTCGCCCTACTCAACCTTCAGCTTTCCGAAGCAAACCGTGTGAAGGACGAATACGTGGGACGTTTCCTCCGACTATGCTCGGTGTATATCGACAAGCTTGAGGACATGCGCAAGAAGGTGATAAAACGAGTGAAGAACAAGCAGTTCAACGAACTTGCCGAGCTCACACGCTCTGCCGACTTCACAGGCAAGGAAACCGACGAACTGTATGAGAACTTCGACAACGCATTCCTGCAACTCTTCCCGTCGTTTGTCTACGAGTTCAACGCTCTGCTGAAACCAGAAAACCGTGTTATGCCACCCGACAACAAGTCGCTCAACACCATAATACGCATCTTCGCACTCATCCGGCTCGGCATAACCGACAGCAGCAAGATAGCAGAATTTCTGCACTATAGCGTCAACACAATTTACAATTATAGGGCCAACATCAAGAATGGAGCCTTGTGCGACCGTACAGAGTTTGAGGACAGAGTGAGACAGATAGGTATGCCAAATGCAAAAAATACATAGCTTAAAGTTGTGTGTATCAAGGAAATTACTTAATTTTGTATCAAAATGGCGCATTAGCCGCATAAATACGTATTTATAAGTTATTGAATGAAAGAATTTGTTATATCAGAAGTAAAGGCCGAAACTGCCATTCTTGTGGGTCTTATCACCAAGGAGCAGGACGAGGCCAAAACAAAGGAATATCTCGACGAGCTGGAATTTCTCGCTGACACAGCGGGAGCTGTCACAGTGAAGCGATTCACCCAGCGCGTAGGCGGACCAAGCCAGGTGACCTATGTCGGTTCGGGTAAGCTTGAAGAAATACGCGACTATATCAAAGCCGAGGAGGACGCCGAACGTCCCGTAGGTATGGTTATCTTCGACGATGAGCTGTCGGCTAAGCAGATACGCAACATCGAGAAGGAACTGGGCGTAAAGATTCTCGACCGCACATCGCTCATCCTCGACATCTTTGCCATGCGTGCGCAGACAGCAGCCGCCAAGACCCAAGTGGAATTGGCACAATACCGCTACATGTTGCCACGACTACAGCGACTGTGGACTCACCTCGAACGTCAGGGTGGTGGCTCTGGTTCTGGTGGTGGTAAAGGCAGCGTGGGCTTGCGCGGACCTGGTGAGACCCAGCTTGAGATGGACCGACGCATCATCCTCAACCGCATAACTCTGCTCAAACAGCGTCTTCTGGAGATTGACAAACAGAAGACAACACAGCGCAAGAACCGTGGCCGACTCATTCGTGTGGCTCTTGTAGGCTACACCAACGTGGGCAAGTCGACTATCATGAACCTGCTCTCCAAGAGCGAGGTGTTTGCCGAGAACAAGCTCTTCGCCACACTTGACACCACCGTGCGCAAGGTTGTCATCGAAAACCTTCCCTTCCTCCTTGCCGACACCGTAGGATTCATACGCAAGTTGCCCACCGACCTTGTCGACTCATTCAAGTCGACACTCGACGAGGTGCGCGAGGCCGACCTCCTGCTGCATGTAGTTGACATCTCCCACCCCGACTTCGAGGAACAGATAAACGTAGTGGAAAATACACTTAAGGACCTCGGCTGCGCCGACAAACCCTCGATGATCGTTTTCAACAAAATCGACAACTACACTTGGACGGAAAAGGAAGAAGACGACCTTACGCCAATGACCAAGGACAACATTACACTCGACGAACTAAAGCGCACATGGATGGCACGCCTCAACGAGAACTGTCTCTTCATCTCGGCAAAAGAGAAGGAGAACATCGATGAGTTCCGTGAGACTATATATAATAAGGTGCGCGAAATGCACGTGCAGAAATATCCTTACAACGATTTCCTGTACGAAGTAGTAGACGAATAAAAAATTTTCTAACTTTAAGATTATGGCATACAGAAACTTGACTGACACAGAAGTTTCAACCCTTCAGGCTAACAGCTGTTGGGCGGAAGACTGGCAGCGCATTAAAGTAAGCGAAGACTTCGCACCAAATTATTTCCACCGCGTGATGTTCTATGGCGACATACGCCTCGGACATTTTGACAAGAGTGTGGAGGTGAGCAAGGGATTCCTCAAGCATTCGGGAGTGAACAACGCAACGCTGCGCAATGTCACCATCGGCGACAACTGCCTCATTGAGAACATCTCGGGCTATATCAACAACTATGTGATAGGCGACAACTGCCTTATCACCAATGTGTGCACCATGGAGACCACCGAGGGAGCAACCTATGGCGAGGGCAACCTCATCTCTGTGCTCAACGAGGTGGGCGACGGTAACCTCATCCTCTACCACGGACTCACAAGTCAGATAGCCGCCTTCATGGTGAAGCATTTCCAAAACCGTCCGCTGAAGGATGCCATACGCCGACTCATACGCGAGGAGATAGAGCGCACGTCACCCGAGACTGCCACCATAGGCAACAATGTGAAGATTGTCAACACCAAGGAGATAACCAACACCATCATCTATGACGACTGCGAGATTGCGGGAGCGTCACGCCTTAGCGACTGCACCATCATGAGCAATCCCAACGCCTCGGTGTACATCGGAACTGGCGTCATCTGCGAGAACTCCATCATCTGCGATGGCTCGTCGATTATCAACAGCGTAAAGATGCAAGACTGCTTCGTGGGCGAGACCTGCAAGATAAGCAACGGATTCACAGCCTCAAACAGTGTGTTCTTTGCCAACTCCTATATGTCTAACGGCGAGGCGTGCGCTGCTTTCTGCGGACCATTTACGGCTTCCCACCACAAGAGTTCGCTGCTTATCGGCGGAGAGTTCTCGTTCTATAACGCTGGCTCTGCCACCAACTTCTCCAACCATGCCTACAAGATGGGACCTATGCACTATGGCACTCTTGAGCGTGGCTCGAAGACAGCGTCAGGTGCCTATGTGCTTATGCCTGCACATATCGGTGCTTTCTCCGTTTGTTTCGGCAAGCTGATGTATCATCCCGACACTCGTTCTCTGCCATTCTCTTATCTTATAGCCTACAACGACACCATGTACCTTGTGCCTGGCCGCAACCTCACAACCGTAGGTCTCTACCGCGACATTCGCAAGTGGCCTAAGCGCGACATGCGTCCCTCTGGCACAAAGAAGAGCGTCGTAAACTTCGACTGGCTCTCGCCCTTCACCGTAGGCGAGATTCTTAGAGGCAAGAAGATTCTTGAGGACTTGCGCGATGCCTCGGGCGAGGATGTGTCTACCTACAACTACCACGAGTATGTCATCAAGAACTCTTCATTGCGCAAAGGCATCAAATACTACGACATAGCCCTGCGCATATATATGGGTGCCGTGCTCAAGCGTCATGCCCCAGTGCAACCTATATTAAAGGTAGGCACAGGCTCATGGAACGACCTCTCGGGCCTTCTGCTTCCTGAATCGGAGGAGCAGCGCATCATCAACGACATCCTCTCTGGCGACATCGACAACACACAGGACCTCACCGAGCGTTTCGAGGAAATACACAACAATTACTCAGAATACCGTTGGGCATGGTCCTACCGCATGATTCTTGACTACTACGGCTTCGACTCGCTTACAGAGGAGAACGTGGAGCGCGTGAAGCAAGACTACATCACGGCCCGCCGCGCATGGATTGCTGAAATCAAGAAGGACGCTGCCAAGGAGTATCGCCTGGGCGACGTAGAGGAGGAAGTGTTCGCAAGCTTCAACGAGCAGCTCGACAAGGAGGTTGACTTCGAGAACCAAAAATTGTACATGTAATTTTATCAAACAATGAAATTCAAATCTTTAATTCTTGCCTCAATCCTGTCATTGGGATTTGGCAGTCAGGCCTCAGCCTACAGCTACGAGACAGTTAAGGGCGACCCGATGCAGACACGCATCTACACCCTGCCAAACGGACTGAAGGTTTATCTTTCTGTAAACAAGGAGAAACCACGCATCCAAACCTACATCGCCGTGCGCACAGGCTCACGCAACGACCCTGCCGAGACAACTGGCTTGGCTCACTATCTTGAGCACCTCATGTTTAAGGGCACACGACAGTTCGGCACAGCCGACCCTGCGAAGGAGCAGCCTTATCTCGACGACATAGAACGTCGGTATGAGCACTACCGCACCGTGACCGACCCAGCACAGCGCAAGCAACTCTATCATGAGATTGACTCTGTGTCGCAGCTCGCAGCCAAGTACTTCATTCCTAATGAGTACGACAAGCTCATGGCGAGCATCGGAGCCGAAGGCACCAATGCCTACACAAGCAACGACGTGACTTGCTACGTAGAGAATATCCCATCGAACGAGGTGGAGAACTGGGCAAGAATACAGGGCGACCGTTTCCAGAACATGGTTATCCGCGGTTTCCACACCGAGCTCGAGGCCGTATATGAGGAGTTCAACATCTCGCTCACCAACGACACCCGCAAGGAGTTTGCTGCCATAGGCAAGTTGCTATTCCCTACCCATCCCTACGGCACACAGACCACAATCGGCACACAGGAGCACTTGAAGAACCCGTCGATAACTAACATAAAGAACTACTACAGCCACTACTACGTGCCCAACAACGTGGCTATCTGTATGGCAGGCGACTTCGACCCTGAAACTGTGGTTGCAACCATCGACAAGTATTTCGGCTCATGGAAAAAGAGCGACAAGGTGACTTATCCGCAGTTCCCTGTGCAGAAGAACCTCACATCGCCCACAAGCGAGACAGTCATAGGCAAGGAAGCCGAGAACATCATGCTTGCATGGAAGATGGACGGTGCGGCTGCATTGCAGAACGACACACTTGAAGTTATCTCTTCAATCCTCAACAACGGCAAGGCTGGCTTGTTCGACCTCGACCTCAACCAGCCCATGCGTTGCCAGGCAGCACAGGCCTTCAACTATGCCATGCGCGACTATTCGCAGTTCATCGTCTTCGGTATGCCTAACGAGGGACAGTCGCTTGACGAGGTAAAGAGCCTTATCCTTGCCGAGATAGAGAAACTAAAGAATGGTGACTTCAGCGACAAACTCTTGCCTGCTGTTGTCAACAACATGAAGCTCGACTATCTCAACTCGCTCGACAACAACGAGAAACGTGCTGACGCCTACGTCAACTCGTTCATCAACGGACGCGATTGGAAGACAGAGGTGGAGAAGTTCGACCGCATTGCAGGAATGACAAAACAGCAGATTGTTGACTTCGCACGCCGCCACTTCACCAATGGCTATGCCATTGTATACAAGAAGCAGGGCGAGGATGCGTCGCAGAAGAAGATAGACAAACCTTCTATCACAGCCATTCCTACCAACCGCGACATGCAGAGCGCATTCGTAAAGGAGATCAAGGAGTCGAAGGTGGAGCCTATACAGCCTCGCTTCCTCGACTTCAAGAACGACTTCACTCAAACCAAGACCAAGCGCAATCTGCCTGTATACTACATACAGAACAAGCAGAACCAGCTCTTCTCTATGAGCTACTACTTCGAGTTTGGCGAGGAGTCGAACAAGTGGTTGCCTTTCGCCAAGGACTATTTCGACTATCTTGGCACCGACAAGCTGTCTGCCAAGGAGGTGAAGGAGCGTTTCTATCAGCTCGCCTGTGGCTACAACATCAGCGTTGGCACCAACTCTATGCAAATCAGCCTCTACGGTCTGGGCGAGAACATGGCAGAGGCACAGAAACTCATGGAGCAGGTAGTAAACCATGCCAAGGTAGACCGCGACGCCTACAAGAAGTTTGTTGAGCAGGAACTAAAGTCGCGCCGCGACCAGAAGCTCAGCCAGAAAGCCAACTTCAGAGCTTTGCAAGTATACGGTCAGTATGGCGAGTACAACCCTCTGCGCAATGTGCCCGACAGCACTGAGCTTGTGTCTGCCGACCCGCAGAAGCTCATCGACATGGTTGCCGACCTCAAGAACTACAAGCATAGCGTTATATACTACGGTCCGCTCACTGAGAAGCAGCTCGTAGCAGCCATCGACAAGAACCACGCCGTGGCTAAGTCGCTCAAGGACGCTCCTGCCGGCAAGCACTACACCAAGCAGACTACTCCAAGCAATGAGATTTGGATTGCGCCCTACGATGCCAAGAACATCTACATGATTCAGTATCACAACGAGAATCAGAAGTGGAATCCAGAGGACGAGGCTAAGGTGGAAGTGTTCAACGAGTACTTTGGTGGTGGCATGAACGGTGTTGTGTTCCAGGAACTCCGCGAGAGCCGTGGATTGGCCTACAGCGCATTTGCCGACTTCGCCACTCCATCACGCAAGGAAGACTCCAACTATGCCTACACCTACATCATCTCGCAGAACGACAAGATGATGGACTGCATCCGCGTGTTCAACAACATCCTCGACACACTGCCGCAGACTCCTGCCGCATTCGAGCTTGCAAAGCAGGCTATAATGAAGCGCATCGCATCGCAGCGTATTACAAAGACAGGCATCATCTACTCATACCTGTCGGCCAAAGAGCGTGGCATCGACTACGACCTTCGCAGCAAGGTTTACGCAGCTCTGCCATCATTGACTCTCGAGGA
Source organism: uncultured Prevotella sp. (assembly GCA_934230115.1). Classification (GTDB taxonomy): domain Bacteria; phylum Bacteroidota; class Bacteroidia; order Bacteroidales; family Bacteroidaceae; genus Prevotella. Next base: position 15,617 of record CAKQEI010000026.1, read on the forward strand.
CATCGTGAAGTTTGAGCACGACAACATGGCTCAGAAGCCGTGGCGTTATCTCATTCTCGGCGACGAGAACAATCTCGACATGAAAGCTTTGGAGAAAATCGCTCCTATCAAGCGAGTTTCAACCAAGGATATTTTTGGATATTAATAGTTTTTTCAACCAGGAGGCTATGGCGAGAATGCTATAGCCTCCTTTTTTTCTCCGTTCTTCCTTCGTTACTATTCCGTTAATTCTTCGTTCTGCCTTCGTTGTTCCTTCGTTGTTAACTCGATTATTCTTCGTTCGTTCTTCGATTGATCTTCGTTCGTTCTTCGATTGATCTTCGATTGTTTAACGAAGGATGAACGAAGGATGAACGAAGAACGAACGAAGAACGATCGAAAATTAATCGAGAAGCGAACGAAGAACAATCGAGAAGCTTTCGAAAAAAACACGAGCCATATTGTCATGAAAGTCATGAAAGTCACGAATGTCATTAAGGGTTATAGACCTCATGCGTTACCTACCCCCAAAAGAAGTTAAATGTATTTATTATTGACATTCGTGACATTCATGACAATCATGACAATCATGACAATCATGACAATCATGACAATCATGACAATCATGACAATCATGACAATCATGACATTCACGACATCCGTGAGTCAACTCGTAGTATCAATAAAGCTTAGAGTGGTCAATTAAAATCGTTAAACCACAACTATTTTTACTCTCTCGGCAGGAAAAAAAATTTTCCTCGGCAGAGAAATAATTATCTCTCTACAGAATAAAAACTAAAAAAATTTATTTAACTTTTAAAAAAAACTGCATTTTCATTCCACCCTAAAACATTTTTAGGGTTGGAAAATGATTAATCAGTCATCTTTTTAGTTAAGAAAAAAAAAAACCGCAGAATATTCTTAATTACCATTAACATTCTATAGACCTTAGAAATATTTGTTGTACATTTGCCACGTAAACGTTATCAATAGATAATTACTACTTACAACTATTTACCAAAACATATAAATTATGCAAAAAGGACATGCTTTAAAGCCCTTGATGAGGGCTGGCTTGACTACACTCTTGCTGAGTTCTGCAATTGTTGCAAATGCACAGAACGCCACAGTTAAGGGTGTTGTGAAAGACGCTTCCGGCGAGCCCGTTATCGGTGCTTCCGTGAAAGTTAAGGGTTCTACCACTACAGGAACAGTGACCAACCTCGATGGAGATTTCTCGCTCAATGGAGTGCAGAAAGGTCAGACCCTTATCATCACCTATATCGGCTGCGACCCGCAGGAGGTGAAATGGACAGGCCAGACTCTCGACATCGTGTTGAAGGACAACTCACAGAGCCTTAACGAGGTGGTTGTCGTAGGTTACGGTACACAGAAGAAGGCTAACCTCTCTGGTGCTGTGGCTTCGGTTGACGGCAAAGTACTTGAGAACCGTCCTATCACCAACATCGGTCAGGGCTTGCAGGGTGTTGTGCCTAACCTTAACGTAAGCGTAGGCTCAGGTGCCCCTGGTCAGTCATCATCATTCAACGTTCGTGGTAACACCTCTCTTAACGGTGGTAGCCCTCTCGTGCTCGTTGACAATGTGCAGATGGATGCCAACCTTGTTAACCCTGACGACATCGAGTCAATCTCTGTACTGAAGGATGCTGCTTCTTCAGCAATCTACGGTGCACGTGCTGCCTACGGTGTTATCCTCATCACAACAAAGAAGGGTAAGCGCAGCGACAAGCCAGTTGTTTCGCTCTCGGCTACAGGCTACTGGCAGAACCCTACAAAGTCGTTCCACAACGTAAACTCACTGAAGTATCTCGAGATGATGGACGAGGCTTATCAGAACGACGGTGGCTCTGGTCATAAGCTGAACCCATTAGTATATGAATACGCTAAGAAATATGCCGAAGGCACATGGAAAGAGCCTGTATTCTACGATCCTGCTTACGACCAGAACAAGTATGGCTATTGCGGCAACACCGACTGGTGGGACGAGCTTTACAAGACTTCATTCTCTCAGATTTATACAGCCAACATCAGCGGCGGTAGCGACCGTACTACCTACTATGCTTCGTTCAGCATGAACGATCAGGGCGGTATTCAGAGATATGGCGACGATATGTACAAGAAGTACAATGCCAACGTGAACGTGTCTACCGACATCACCAAGTGGTTGAACGTGTCGGCCAAGATTATGAACACCTATACCAACGAGAACCACCCGTCAGGCGGTAACACCAGAATGAACCCGACAGCCTACTCAGGCTTGAGCTCATACTCTGGTATCTTCAAGTCCGACCTTAACCCATTGATGCCAGTTCGTCATCCGGATGGCAACTTCGCTGGCCAGGGTTCTTACACCAACCCGGCTGCAGTGCTCTCACAGGGTGGTCGATCTAAATTCAAACAGAACGACTTGTGGATGACTGGCGCTATCCGCATCACTCCTATCAAGGGTCTTGTCATCAACGCCGACTACACATGGAACTTCTGGAACTACAACTCTAACGAGCACGTACAGAGATACTACGACTATACAGCCGTTCCTGGCACCGAGAACTACTATCCTTGGACCAATCCTAACTCTGTTTGCTGCTCAAGCAACAACGACTACTACAACTCGTTCAACGCTTTCGCAGAATATACATTCTCACTCGCTGAGAAGCACAACTTCAAAGTGCTCGTAGGTTACAACCAGGAGAAGAAGCACAACAAGTACTTCTACTCTGGCCGTAAGAACCTTATCGACAACACCAACCCGTCAATCAACCTCGCAACTGGCGACCAAGCTACTGGTGGCAGCGAATCACAGTGGGCTACCAACGGTACCTTCGCTCGTATCAACTACGACTTCGAAGGCAAGTATCTCCTTGAGCTCAACGGACGTTACGACGGTTCTTCTAAGTTCCCGAAGGGCGACCGCTACGCATTCTTCCCATCTGCTTCTGTAGCATGGCGTATGTCTGAGGAGAAGTTCTGGGAGCCGCTTAAGTCATGGTGGGACTACGCCAAGGTACGTGCTTCTTACGGTTCACTTGGCAACCAAGCTGTATCTGGCAACTTCCCATACCTTGCTACCTACGGTGTTAACACCAAGTATGGTGCATTGCTTGGTGGTGGATTCCCCGTATCAGTTTCAGCTCCAGGACTCGTGAGCGCAACTCTTACTTGGGAGACTGTAAACCAGATGAACTTCGGTATCGACGCAGCATTCCTCAACAGCCGCTTGAACGCAAGCTTCGACTGGTATCGCCGCGACACTAAGGATATGCTTACCTCTGGCCAGGCTCTTCCTGCTGTACTCGGTGCTTCAGTGCCACGCGAGAACGCTGCCGACATGAAAACCTACGGTTGGGAGCTTTCTTTGGAGTGGGCCGATCGTTTGAACAACGGTTTGAACTATCACGTTAAGGGTGTGCTCTCTGACTACCAGTCGGAGATTACAAAGTTCGCCAACCCGACAGGTACACTCTCTACATACTATAAGGGCTACAAGATGGGCCAGATTTGGGGTTACACCTCTCACGGTCTCTTCCAGAGCGACGAGGAAGCAGCAAAGGCTAACCAGTCGTTCCTCTCAGGTTCTAAGTGGAGCGCAGGTGACGTGAAGTTTGAGGACCTCGACAACAACGGAAAGATTGACAATGGTGACAATACACTTTCCAACCCTGGTGATATGCGCATCATCGGTAACTCAACTCCTCGCTATCAGTTCGGTATCACAGCTGGTTTCGACTGGAAGGGCATCGACTTCGAGATGTTCTGGCAGGGTGTTGCCAAGCGCGATGTATTCCCTGGTGGTTCGCAGTTCTGGGGCTTCACCGATGAGTGGCAGACTCCTCAGACCACAGCTACCGACTACTGGACAAAGGATAATCCCAATGCTTACTTGCCTAAGCTCCACCACTATGGTGTAGGCGGTGCCAACCGTACAACTTCTACCCGCTACTTGCAGAATGCTGCTTACATGCGCTTGAAGAACGTGACATTGGGCTATACTATCCCGAAGAGCATCACAGAGAAGTGGTATATTTCACGCTTGCGCTTGTTCGTTCAGGCAGAGAACATGTTGACAATCACAAAGATTAAGTGGTCAGATCCTGAGACACTCAACAACATGACCTACCCGCTCAACAAGAAGATCTCTGTTGGTGTGAACATTACATTATAATAATAGTGTGTAACCTACAAAACGAACAAAAAATGAAAATTAGAAATATATTGATGGCGGCTATGTTCGCCGGAGTCGGAGCAACATTCACTTCATGTGAAGACTTCACCGACTTGTCACCAATCGATTCGTTCACCGACCAATCGTATTGGAGAACAACAGATGACTTGAAGATGTATGCCACAAACTTCTATGGCTTGCTCTCAAGTCCGTCTTCAACACTTGATGCCACAAGTGACAACTTCGTGACATCAAACCCAAGCAGCTGGCTGTTCGACGAGACAACAGTACCTACATCAGGTGGCGGATGGTCGTGGGGCAATATCCGCAACTGCAACTATTTCTTCAGCCGCTACCAGACCGCACAGGGCAACGAGACTGAAATAAAGAAATATGTAGCCGAGATGCGTTTCTTCCGCTCACTGCTCTACTACGACAAGATTAAGTCATTCGGTGATGTACCTTGGTACGACCGCGACCTCAAAACCAACGACACAGAGGAGCTCTATAAGGCTCGTGACCCACGCGACATGGTTCTCGCTCATGTTATCGAGGACTTGCAGTACGCTGTAGAGAATTTGCCAGAGAAGAAGAACGCAGAGAAGGGACGTCTCCACAAGGACGCTGCACGCCAGCAGCTTGCTCGCGTTTGTCTCTACTACGGTACATATATGAAGTACCACAAAGAGAATCCTACTGGCACATGGAATGCAGAGAAGCTCCTTCAGGAGGCTGCCAAGCAGACCGACGCTATTATCAACAGCGGTAATTACGACATCGTTAAGGTAGCCGATGCTGACGCCGACACAAAGTCGTGCGAGGGCTATCCTCTTGACTATGCCAACCTCTTCGTAATGAAGGACCACAGCAGCTGCAAGGAGTCGGTGCTCAGCCGTTTCTATCAGGAAGGCGTACTCACTCATGAGACTGGCCGTCAGGAAGGTGGCAATGGTCTCGGTATGTCTAAGGACTTCATCGAGTCGTTCCTTATGAAAGACGGAACTCCTATCTTTAACGCTGGTTCTGGCTATAAGGGTGACAACACTCAGGAGGATGAGATTGCTGACCGTGACCCACGTCTCTATCAGCTCATACCTAACAAGCACAAGCCTGAGTTGGTGCTCACTAATGGTGATGTTCTGTTCCCGATTATTGCTAACGTTAATGCCAGCCAGGGTGTGACAGGTTATCCTTGTACAAAGTTCCACTCTGCTAACTCTAAGCAGGCTGAGGCTCGCAACACATACTACGACTGGTTCGTATACCGTTATGCTGAGGTGCTGCTCATCAACGCCGAGGCAAAGGCTGAGCTTGGACAGTGCACACAGACAGTACTTGACAACACTATCAACAAGCTTCGCGACCGTGTAGGTATGGCTCACTTGACAACAAATCCTGTTGCTGACGCTAAGCCTATCGACTATGGCTACAGCCTCTCTAACCTTCTCTATGAGATTCGTCGTGAGCGCCGTATCGAGCTTGTACACGAGGGCTTCCGTCTTGACGATATCATGCGCTGGAACGCTGTTAAGCTTTTCGACAACCCAAAGACCATGTTCGGTATCAAGATTACCGATGAGGTTGCTAAGGAATACAAGGAGAAAGGCAGTATAGAGTTTGGTACAGAGGAAGGCAAGCGTCCTGTAGCTGAGTACGAAGGTGCTAAGTATCTCTATCAGTATCCAGCACGCGATCTTGACGCTACAAAGTCTGGTCGTCACTGGAAGGATAATGACCATCGTTGGCTCGACCCGCTGCCTACAAACGAACTTATTATCAACCCGAACTTGAAGCAGAACCCAGGTTGGGAAAAGTAATAAAATTGCTTATTCATGAGAATATGTTTTGCAACATATTCTCATGATAATAAAATTATAGCATAATGAATTAAGGTTGAATGCTGCGCACTATTTTTTCAAGTGTGCAGCATTTTTCATAAAAATTTTTATACCACTACTATGAACAGATTTTCGTCTATTAATCTATCTTTTCGTCATTTCAGAAACAGAAATGCCAAAGCAAAACTTCTTGTTTTGTTGCTCTTCCTTTTGTCTGCATTCTCAGCAAATGCAGCCGACAAAATCATTAAGGTCAGCCAGAACGGAAGTGCAGCAAGCTCTATACGCACCGCTTTGGAGAAGGCAGCCGCAATGAAGGGCAGCCCAGTGACTTTGAAACTCGACCTTGGCGTGTGGAACATTCCGCGTGAGGAGGCAATAGTGCGCAAGTATTATGTGTCGAACACTACTTCCGAATCGGAAAATCCAGACCCATCAAAGCATATAGCCCTGCTCCTGCGTGGACTGCGCAACGTGACTATCGACGGCAGTGGCTCCACTATCATGCTCGACGGCGAGATGTCGGCTTTCATCATCGACAGCTGCCAAAACATTACTTTGCGCAATCTCACCATCGACAACGCCCACCCCACACAGACTGAGATGACTGTAGAGGCCGACGGAAAGGACTATATGATTTGCCGCACTCATGCCACATCGCAATACCGCATCAAGAATGGCAAGGTGGAATGGTACGGACGCGGATGGGCCTTCACCAACGGTATTGCACAATGGTACGACCCTGTGCGCGATGTGACATGGCGCGACTGGAGTCCTACCGACAATGTAGTGGAAGCTCGCGAGATGGAGCCAGGCAAACTGTACATCAAGTACAATAAAAAACCTGAAGTGCCAGTAGGCACAGTATTCCAAATGCGCGACGCTATCCGCCGCGAGGTGTGCGGACTCATCTGGCAGTCGAAGAATGTGCGCTTGGAGAATGTGCGCATCTATTATCTTAGCAACTTTGGTGTTGTTGGTCAGGTGTCGGAGAATATCAGCATCCATCGTTGCTGGTTTGCCCCTGAGGAAGGCAGTGGCCGAACCAACGCCGGATTTGCCGACTTCGTGCAGATGTCGGGATGCCGCGGACTTATCGACATTACCGACACAAAGTTTGCCGGAGCCCACGACGACCCTATCAACGTGCATGGAACCCACCTGCAGATTGTACGCGCCACATCAGCCAACACTCTGCTCCTGCGTTATATGCACCATCAGACATTCGGTTTCCAATCATTCCACAGCGGCGACGACATTGAGATTGTAAATCCTGAGACACTTCTTGCCGAGGGAACATTCAAGGTGAAGAGCGCACGCATGGTCTCGCCACGCGAGATTGAGATAACACTCAACAAACCCGTATCTGCCGACTTGTTGAAGAATGGCGCACGTGTAGTGGAGAACATCACATGGACTCCGCGCGTACACATCGCACGCTGCCACTTTAGCCGCATCCCAACACGTGGCATCCTCATCACCACACGTCAGCCATCGGTTATCGAGGACAACTATTTCTACGGCATGCAGATGAGCGCCATTCTTGTGGCCGACGACGCTCGCAGCTGGTTTGAGTCGGGTCCTGTACACAATCTTGTCATCCGCAACAACGTGTTCAATCGCTGCTTAGGTTCTATAATCTGGATAAATCCTGAGAATCGCAAAAAGGAAGGTGCTGTCCACCGCAACATCACAATCGAGAACAATGTGTTCACATTGAATTCGAAGGACGACAAGCCTGTTGTCTTCCACTCGGTGGACAACCTTAAGATAAACAACAATCTTGTTATTAGCCCCGACGGCAAGACAACCGTACTTAACGGGAAATAATTATTCCATAGAGAATAAAAACAAACCCAGTAAGGAAAATGCAATTATCGCTTTCCCCTTACTGGGTTTACACATTAATATACAGGCAACTCATTGCTTTTTTTAGTGCCCCTTGCAAAAACCATTAACATAAGAATTCAAATAAATCTTGAATTTATTTTGCATTGTCTCCAATGTTTAGTAACTTTGTGGCAAAGTATTCAATAAACTTTTAAAAACACTATAACATTATGGCATCAACACCAGATTTCAAGTATGCTCCTATGTTCCAGTTGGGCGAGGACACAACTGAATACCGCTTGCTCAGCAAGGAAGGCGTGAGCACCGGTGAGTTTGAAGGCAAGACAATCCTCAAGGTTTCCAAGGAAGCCCTGACATTGCTCTCACAGCAGGCATTCCACGACGTAGAGTTCATGCTCCGTCGCGAGCACAACCTGCAGGTGGCTAAGATTCTCTCCGACCCAGAGGCTTCGGAGAACGACAAGTATGTAGCCTTGCAGTTCCTCCGCAACGCAGAGACAGCATGCAAGGGCGTACTGCCTTTCTGCCAGGACACCGGTACAGCTATCATCCACGGTGAGAAGGGACAGCGTGTATGGACAGACTTCGAGGATGAGGAAGCTCTCTCGCTCGGCGTTTACAATACATTCACACAGGACAACCTGCGCTACTCGCAGAATGCTCCTCTCAACATGTATGATGAGGTGAACACCCGCTGCAACCTCCCTGCACAGATCGACATCGAGGCTGTTGAGGGCGATGAGTATCGCTTCGTAATGGTGGCCAAGGGTGGTGGCTCTGCCAACAAAACATATTTCTACCCGATGACTAAGGCTACCATCCAGAACGAAGGCACCCTGCTTCCATTCCTCGTTGAGAAGATGAAGAGCCTCGGTACAGCAGCTTGTCCTCCTTACCACATCGCATTCGTTATCGGTGGCACATCAGCAGAGAAGAACCTCCTCACAGTGAAGCTCGCTTCTATCAAGTACTACGACTCTCTGCCTACAACAGGCGACGAGACAGGCCGCGCATTCCGCGACATCGACCTTGAAGAGAAGTTGCTCAAGGAAGCTCACAAGATTGGCTTGGGCGCACAGTTCGGTGGCAAGTATTTGGCTCACGACATCCGCGTAATCCGTTTGCCACGCCACGGTGCAAGCTGTCCTATCGGTATGGGCGTAAGCTGTTCAGCCGACCGCAACATCAAGGGTAAGATTACAAAGGACGGTATCTTCCTTGAGAAGATGGACTCTAATCCTTCAGAGCTTATCCCTGAGGAGCTTCGTCGTCCGGGCGAGGGCACAAAGGGCATCGAGATTGACCTCGACAAGGGTATCGACGCTGTTCGTGCAGAGTTGTCGAAGTATCCTGTTAGCACACGTGTCAACTTGAAGGGTACTATCATCGTGGCTCGCGACATCGCTCACGCTAAGCTTAAGGCTCGTCTTGACGCTGGCGAGGCAATGCCTGAGTACTTCAAGAATCATCCTATCCTCTATGCAGGACCTGCAAAGACTCCAGAGGGTTATCCTTGCGGCTCTATGGGTCCGACTACAGCCAACCGTATGGACCCGTATGTAGACGAGTTCCAGGCTAATGGTGCTTCGCTTGTAATGATTGCCAAGGGCAACCGCTCGCAGGTTGTAACCGACGCTTGCAAGAAGCATGGCGGTTTCTATCTCGGTACTATCGGTGGTGTGGCTGCCGTTCTTTCGCAGAGCTCTATCAAGAGCATTGAGTGCGTAGAGTACCCAGAGCTTGGCATGGAGGCTATTTGGAAGATTACTGTTGAAGACTTCCCTGCATTCATCCTCGTTGACGACAAGGGCAACGACTTCTTCCAGCAGTTGAAGCCTTGGTGTCCTAACTGCAAGTAATAATTAGGAAACAACAATAGAGACAATGAGCGGCAACATCTTAATCCTATAAGATTTGCTTCTCATTGTCTCTTTTTTTTATTCTATTTCAAGTCTATTATCACACTTTTTAGTTCGACTTTTTGTGATATTCCACACTTTTTAGTTCGACTTTTTGTAATATTCCACACTTTTTAGTTCGACTTTTTGTAGAAAACAAATAAAATAATTAACTTTGCAATCCGGAATTACAAGAAAATCAAGAAGTTATGAAGCGGAAAGCAATAGAAGAATTATATAAATGGAAAGACAATGCCAATCGTAAGCCCCTTATAGTGCAAGGAGCACGTCAGGTGGGCAAGACTTGGCTCATGAAAGAATTTGCCAAAGAAGCATACAAGAAGTGTGCTTACATCAACTTTGAGGACAACGACATGTTGCGACATTTGTTTGAGCATGACTTCGATATACAACGAATAATAAGCAGTATACAATGGACAACAGGAGTGACGATTGATACTGACACGCTTATTATTCTTGATGAGATACAAGAAGCGCCACGCGGCATAACGGCATTGAAATACTTTCAAGAGAAAGCTCCAGAGATGAATGTCATAGCTGCTGGTTCTCTATTAGGTATAGCCATGCACCAAAATGATTCGTTTCCTGTAGGCAAAGTAGACTTCATGTATCTATACCCTCTCTCATTCTTTGAATTTCTTGAAGCTGTTGGCGAACAAAGAATGGTAGACTTGCTGATATCCAAAAATTGGCAGATGATAACTATGTTTCGTGCCAAATTTGAGGAGCGTCTGCGTCAATACTATTTTGTAGGAGGAATGCCTGCTGTAGTTTCGGCATTTGCTACAGATGGCAATATAGAAAGAGTGCGCACTCTACAAAATGGGATATTAGAGTCGTATGAGCGTGATTTCTCAAAACATGCTCCTGCTATAGAAGTGCCACGAATACGTATGGTATGGCAGTCGATACCCGCACAACTATCTAAGGAAAACCGCAAATTCATATATGGTGTAGTAAAGGAGGGCACACGAGCCAAAGATTTTGAGCTTGCCATTGAATGGCTGAAGGATGCTGGACTTATATACAAAGTAAACAGAAGCAAGAAGGGACAACTACCATTGGCCGCATACGAAGATTTTTCTGCCTTCAAGATTTTCATGTCCGACATTGGACTAATGGGAGCAATGAGCAAGTTGCCAGCACAGAGTCTAATGGCAGGCAATTCCCTTTTCTCTGATTTCAAGGGTGCTCTGACAGAACAGTATGTTATGCAACAGTTGAAAACAAACAAGCAACTGTCCATATACTATTGGTCGGCAGACTCATCACGTGGTGAGATAGATTTTCTCTTACAACGGGATTGCGATATTATTCCAGTAGAAGTTAAAGCAGAAGAAAACCTACAAGCCAAGAGTTTACGTTCGTTCATTGATAAAAACCCAGGACTTCATGGAGTCCGTCTGTCAATGTCGCCATACCGTGAGCAAGAGTGGATGACAAATTATCCTCTATATTCGGTATTAGCGATAATGTAATTATTTGTAAATATATTTTAAAACAACATGGATTTCAATTTCATCGGGACCATTTGGTCTCTGTTGCCTCCTGTCGTAGCCATTGCATTGGCACTCAAGACCAAGGAGGTATACTCTTCGCTGTTCATCGGCATCGTGTTAGGAGCCATACTGTTCTGTCTGTCGATGGGTACTGGCTTTGATGGCTTTCTGTCGCATCTGCTCAACGACACGGTTGGTGAGGGCGACGACGCAAAGTCTTACGGACTAATACATTGTTTGTCTGACCCTTGGAACGTGGGCATACTTGTATTCCTCGTAGTTCTTGGTTCTATTGTGTCGCTCATGAACAAGGCAGGCGGTTCGGCTGCATTCGGACGTTGGGCGGCAAAGCATATAAAGTCGAAGATTGGGGCACAGGTGGCAACCATTATCCTTGGTATACTCATCTTTATCGACGACTATTTCAACTGCCTTACAGTAGGTTCGGTGATGCGACCAATAACCGTGCGTTATGGCGTGACAAAAGAAAAGCTCGCCTATCTCATCGACTCCACAGCCGCACCAGTGTGTATCATTTCCCCCATTTCGAGTTGGGCGGCAGCAGTATCAGGCTTCGTGTCAGGAGGAGAGAACGGACTCGCACTCTTCTGCCAGGCCATACCATTCAACTTCTACGCCTTCTTCACCATCATCTTCCTGCTGATGATTGTGGTGACGGGGTTCGACTTTAAGGCTATGAGCAAATACGACGAACGACTGAAGGAATGGTACGAACGCAACGGATGGCAACTTGACGAGGTGAGCGACACCAAACTGCAAATCGTGGAGCATGGCGTTGGAGCAAAAGCAGACAGCAAGAAACAGAAAGAGACGAAAGGAGCTGTGGCAGACCTCGTTGTACCTATAATTATGCTTATTGTGTTCTGCATGACAGGTATGGTGTACTCGGGCGGATATTTCGATGCTACAAGTGCCAACTATCACGATTTCGTAGATTCGTTTGCCGCAAGCAACGCTTCTGTTGGACTGGTGATAGGTTCGCTCACAGCCTTGATTCTTACGATAATGATGTTTGTGGTGAAAAAGACGCTTAAGTTCGACGATGCCATGAGCTGTCTGATCAAAGGTTTCGAGGCAATGGTTCCTGCTGTGCTTATCCTCACTCTCGCATGGACACTTAAGAGCATGACCGACTCGCTTGGCGCAGCCGAATATGTATCAGGAGTAGTTGCAAGCAGCGCGGCAGGACTACAAATGCTCCTGCCTGCCATTGTGTTCATCGTGGCAGCCTGCTTGGCTTTTGCCACAGGCACATCCTGGGGAACATTCGGTATTTTGATACCTATCTGCATAGCTGTCTTCCCTGTTGCTGCTCCACTACGCATCATTTCCATCTCTGCTTGTATGGCAGGAGCGGTATGTGGCGACCACATATCCCCAATATCCGACACTACAATCATGGCATCGGCAGGAGCAGAGTGCAAGCACGTTCATCATGTGTCATCACAGTTGCCATACGCCTTGACCGTGGCAGGAGTATCGTTCCTGACATTTGTGGTGGCAGGCCTTACACAGGGTATGGGACTGATGGCAAGTGCCGCAATTTCATGGATTAGCGGAATTATTCTGCTTATTGTGGCTCTAACTATTTTAAAGAGAATAAAATGCAAGAAGGAATAATAAAGGGACGATTCGCCCCGTCGCCCACCGGACGCATGCACTTGGGCAATGTGTTCAGCGCATTGCTGTCGTGGCTTTCGGCAAAATCGCAAGGAGGCACATGGCTGCTGCGCATTGAAGACATCGACCCTCAAAGGTCAAGACAGGAATATGCCGAGCTTATTATGGACGACCTGCATTGGCTTGGACTCGATTGGGACGAAGGGCCTTACTACCAGAGCGAGCGTGGCGACATCTACGAGCATTATCTCAAACAGCTCACAGACAATGGATTGACATATCCGTGCTATTGCACACGCGCCGACATCCTTGCAACACAGGCTCCTCATGAGAGCGACGGCAGAGTGGTATACAAGGGCACTTGCCGCAATCTTGCACCAGGGGTAAAGACAGGTCCTGCGGCAATAAGAATGAAAGTGCCGTCAGAAGGAAAAGGCATATTATCATTCACCGACGGACATTACGGTATGCAGACAATCGACCTGACCACACATTGCGGCGACTTTATTGTGCGTCGCAAAGATGGGGCTTGGGCTTATCAGCTTGCTGTAGTTGTGGACGACGCGCTTATGGGTATTAATGAAGTGGTGCGCGGATGCGACCTGCTCCTGTCATCACCACAACAGATATATCTCGCACAGCAATTGGGCTTTGCCCCACCCCACTTCACCCATCTGCCTCTGTTGTGCAACAAACAAGGACAAAGACTGTCGAAACGCGACCAAAGTCTCGACATGGCAGCGCTGCGCACAAGCAATACGCCAGAAGAAATCATTGGCATGTTGGCTCATGCAGCAGGCCTGCAACAGTCGAATGAGCCTATAACTGCACAAGAACTCATCGGAGAATTCTCATGGGACAAGATTCCTACTAATAATATAATAATGTAGGGAGAAACAGCAAGCCATTGATGAAAATAGAAGAAAGACGTAACCAGAATGTTGTGTTTTATGACATTTAGATGTAATTAATCAGTAAAAAAAGTGTCTATCATTTTACAGTCTTCTTTTTTTTCTCTAAATTTGCAGCGTCTAAGAAATAAAAACAGAAAAGATGGTTTTCAAATACGACTTTCTGATTATCGGCGCCGGTGTTGCCGGCATGAGCTACGCATTGAAGGTAGCCCGCGCACACAAAGGTAAGGTGTGCATTATTTGCAAGACTTCGCTCGACGAGGCAAACACATCGTTTGCCCAGGGTGGCGTGGCCTCAGTGACTAATCTCGCAGTTGACAATTTCGACAAGCACATAGAGGACACTATGATTGCGGGCGACTATATCAGCGACCGTCGTGCCGTTGAGCAGGTTGTACGCAATGCTCCCGAACAGATTAAGGAGCTTGTGAACTGGGGTGTCAATTTCGACCGCAAGGAAGATGGTGAATTTGACCTTCACCGTGAGGGCGGACACTCTGAGTTCCGCATCCTGCACCATGCAGACGACACGGGTGCTGAGATTCAGCGTGGACTCATGGAGGCTGTGCGCAACTGTCCTGACATAGAAATTAAGGAAAACCATTTCGCAGTGGAGATTATCACACAGCACCACCTTGGAGCACGTGTGACACGCCGCACTCCTTACATCAATTGCTATGGCGCATACGTGCTGAACCCTGAAACCGAGAAGGTGGACACATATCTTAGCAAGGTAACGCTGATGTGTACAGGTGGTTGTGGCGCTGTATACCAGACAACAACCAACCCTGTCATCGCTACTGGCGACGGCGAGGCTATGGTTTATCGTGCCAAGGGTACAGTAAAGGACATGGAGTTTGTACAGTTCCATCCTACAGCCCTCTATCATCCGGGCGAGACTCATCCTGCATTCCTCATCACTGAGGCTATGCGTGGCTACGGTGGCATTCTGCGTTTGCCTAACGGTGAGTCGTTTATGGAGAAATATGACAAGCGTCTGTCACTTGCTCCACGCGACATCGTGGCACGTGCCATCGACAAGGAGATGAAGATTCATGGCATCGACCATGTATGTCTCGACGTGACACATAAAGACCCAGAGCAGACAAAGAAGCATTTCCCGAATATCTACCTCAAGTGCAAGTCTATTGGTATTGATATCACTACCGATTATATCCCTGTTCGCCCTGCTGCCCACTATATGTGTGGAGGCATAAAGGTAGACCTCAACGGACAGTCGTCTATCGAGCGTCTTTATGCTATCGGCGAATGCTCTTGCACTGGTCTTCACGGTGGCAACCGCTTGGCAAGCAACTCTCTTATCGAGGCTGTAGTATATGCAGATGCCGCTGCAAAGCATTCTTTGGAGCATGTAGATGAGTACGACTTCAATGAGCAGGTGCCTGAATGGAACGACGAGGGCACTATGACCAATGAGGAGAAGGTGCTTATCACCCAGAGCGTGAAGGAGGTTGGCGAGATAATGTCCAACTATGTAGGCATCGTGCGAAGCGACCTTCGACTGAAACGAGCATGGGACCGTCTTGACTTGCTTTACGAAGAGACCGAAGCCCTGTTTAAGCGTGTTAAGGCAAGCCGCGACATCTGCGAGCTGCGCAACATGATTAATGTGGGTTATCTCATTACACGTCAGGCAATAGAACGTAAGGAGTGCCGTGGTCTGCACTACACAACAGACTATCCGTTGCACGCTTACGACAAGAAATAAAAATACACATGTCCGGATGCAAACAATAGTTTGACGGACTAATAGTAGGAGGCTACGGGAAAAATACTGTAGTCTCCTATATTTTTATCAACCAATATATATATAAAGTTATGAAGAAAAACTTAATGTCAGTTGCTATCGCTACTTTTGCTTTCATCCTCATGGGAGCTGGCGTAAGCAAAAACGCTATAAAATACAAGAATGGCATAGCTATTGTCAACACATCGTCAATAGTGAAGGCCCGTGGCTTAAACAGTAAAACTCCAATAAAGATTTATATCAAGGGAAATAAAATCACAAAAATCGAGTCATTACCCAATCAAGAGACTCCTGCTGTGTTTGCAAGTGCCGAGAGACTGCTCAAGAAATTCATTGGCAAATCAGTAGACGAAGCCTCAACAATGAAGGTTGACGGTGTGAGCGGTGCCACATACTCATCCAAAGCTCTCATACAAAACGTCAAGGGGGGACTGAAATATTATAAGGAAAATAAGAAATAAACAATAGCCTACCAGCATATTTATGCAAGCACAATAAACTCTAACTCTATCATACTATGGATGATGCCGCAAACAACAAGCCAACCGTTTTTGGTAAACAATACAATTGGGAGGAGCTGTACTTTTATCAGAAATCTGATGTTATTTATCAGCTCGCTTTCACTTTTTGCAACCGTTACATACATCTATATAAAGACAGGACACGCGACCAAATAATTCAGGCAGCACGCTCATGCAAACAGAATATTGTAGAAGGACTTGCCGACGGTGTCACTTCATCAGAAATGCAATTAAAACTACTCAATGTGGCACGTGCCTCTTTGAAGGAGCTTCGTGAAGACTTTGAAGACTACTTGAAATCGCGTCATTTGAAATTCTATACAGCAGGTGATGAAAGATACACCTCAATGGTGGATTATTGCCGCATCCATAATAAGCTTAAGGATTATGAGCCTTACTTCCAAATATGGGACGATGAGCAAATGTGCAACTATGCTCTCACACTTTGCCACATGATTGACAAAATGATGATGACTTTCTTAAAAAACTTAGAACAAGAGTTTATAACAGAAGGCGGTATAAAAGAGCGCATGCACAAAGCACGAACAGGCTATCGCCAGCAACAAGACGCACGGCTGAAACAGCTTGAAACTGATTTTCCAAAGCTTGAAAAAGCTCTTGCAGAAGCTCAAGCAGAGGCCAAGAAATGGAAGGCTGCCTATGAAGACCTGAAACAACGTGCTTTGAGAGCCTATTACTCACAACAGGAAGAGATAAAAAGGCTAAAAGAAAGGATAGAAAAAGAAGAAGAGCAGAAATAAACGAAAGCTGTAATATAAGAATTTGGTTTAGGGGAATCTATAATAGACTAGTTTTACTAGAAGTACTAGAAGTACTAGAATTGCTAAAAGTGATAAAAGTGATAGAAGTACTAAAAATGCCCCAAAAGCTATAAATAACAGAAGAAACCAATACTTCTAGTAATACTAGGATATTATAAAATTGATATTATTATCAATATTACAACAAACCACATTTTCCTCTATAAAAAATTGTTATTCAAGTTTAT
>CAKQEI010000027.1 GCA_934230115.1 uncultured Prevotella sp.
AAATGCTCAGGTGCACCAAGGATGTACTTGAAGAACAACACTGCGAGAACGAAACATACAAGGATGATAAAGAACGCGTTTTTAACACCCTGGAATCCTGAAGACTTCTTCTTCGGATTCACTTTAGCTTGTGTAGTTGCCATAATTTTTTTTGTAGAATTTAATAAGTTATTAATGGTTAAAAATATATCCGTTGTTTGGGTTGTTTTTTAGCATTTAACTCGTGTCAGATGCCAGTCGGCAATACCATGCGCGGCACGCCATAAGGCACGCTGAGCAACACGAATATTCATACGATTATTGGCATTAATTTACGGTTTGCTATTTATACGGGGCAAAGTTAGCAAATAATGACAAATAATCGTATGAATATATCGCTTTTAACATATTTTTATTTCAATTTCCCAAGAGTTTCCTTAATTCGGCGCATTGCCTCGCGAATATTTTCGTCGCTTGTGGCATAACTCATGCGGAAACAATCGGGGTCGCCAAAGGCATCACCACCCACTGTAGCCACATGTCCCTCCTCAAGGAGATACATGGCGAGATCGGTAGAGTTCTGTATGGTGCGCTTGCCGTCGGTCTTGCCATAGAAGCTTGAGCACTTTGGGAAGAGATAGAAGGCACCTTCAGGCTTGTTTACCTCAAGGCCCGGTATCTGCTTTGCAAGCTCAACGATGAGGTCGCGACGACGCTCAAACGCCTGACGCATTGTCTCAACACACTCCTGCGACATGGTGTAGGCTGCCTCGGCGGCCTTCTGACTTACGGAGCAAGGACCACTTGTGTACTGTCCCTGAAGCTTGTTGCAGCCCTTGACAATCCACTCTGGAGCAGCTATGAAGCCTATACGCCAACCGGTCATGGCATACGCCTTTGACACGCCATTTACGATGATTGAACGTTCCTTCATGCCTGGGAACTGTGCAATGCTCTCGTGGCGTCCTATATAATTAATGTGTTCGTATATCTCGTCGGCAAGAACATACAAGCCCTCATGGCGCTTGATAACCTCGGCCAAGCCTGCAAGCTCTTCCTTAGAATACACACTGCCAGTAGGATTGCTCGGCGAGCAGAGGATGAGCATACGTGTCTTGGGAGTGATAGCTGCCTCAAGCTGCTCGGGAGTAATCTTGAAGTCCTGCTCGAAACCAGCGTTCACGATAACAGGTGTACCACCTGCAAGCTTAACCATCTGTGGATAGCTCACCCAGTATGGAGCTGGGATTATCACCTCCTCGCCATCGTTGACGAGAGCCATAACAGTGTTACAAACGCTCTGCTTGGCACCGTTCGACACGAGCACCTCGGCTGTTGTGTAGTCGAGATTGTTCTCGTTCTTAAGCTTTGCCACGATTGCCTTGCGCAAGTCCATGTAACCGGGAACGGGTGAGTAGCGCGAGAAATTCTCTTCGATAGCCTTCTTGGCTGCTTCTTTGATGTGGTCGGGAGTGTTGAAGTCGGGCTCGCCCACACTGAGGTTTATCACGTCTACACCTTGTGCCTTCATTTCGCTGCTCTTCTGCGACATTGCGAGTGTTGCCGACGGAGCCAGACGATTAAGGCGATTTGATAATTCTGCCATATTATTTGGTATCTATCGTTTATTATTTCATGCAAAATTAATCATAAAAATCGAGTTATACGAACATTTAGCAAGCGAAATAGGAATAAAAAGATAAAAAAATTAAAAACCTTGATTTTATTCATTATCCTTTCAGGTTTCTACATGCAAATGACACACAAACTGCAAACACACAAAAACACAACATGACTTTTGTGGCTATTTGCCGCGTCAGCCAACATAGGAAATATAGAACACTCAACGGACGACCTTACCGAGACTTAACAGACGACACTTTTCAGGGTATTATTAAGACCTATTTTCAAGTATTATTAAGACCAAGCCCGGTCTTAATAGAAGACCAACGTCGGTCTTAATAGAAGACCAAAATAAGGTTCAGTAGAGTACTAAAAATCCTTTTATCTCTACGCTTCTTCCACTTAGTCTTATAAAGAATGTTAGAAAAGAAATTTAGAACAGTAACACACAAAAAATATAGCGGAATTAACATTGCAATACAAAATGAAAGCAATATTAATTCCGCCAATTATCGGTTTACTTCAAATGCAAAGTATGACCCATGCGGTCGCGCTTTGTCTTGAGATAACGTTCGTTGTATTGGTTAGGAACGACTTCGATTGGCACATTCTCAACAATTTCGAGTCCGTATGCCTCAAGTCCCACTCGCTTTGTGGGGTTGTTGGTAAGCAAGCGCATTTTGTGCACGCCAAGATGACGCAGCATCTGAGCGCCACAGCCATAGTCGCGCTCGTCGGGTTTAAATCCGAGGTGCGTATTGGCGTCAACCGTGTCGTAGCCTTCCTCCTGAAGCTTGTAAGCCTCTATCTTGTTCATGAGTCCTATGCCACGTCCTTCCTGCTGCATATATACAAGCACTCCCTTGCCTTCTCTTTCAATCATCTTCATGGCCTCGTGCAGCTGCTGACCGCAGTCGCAACGCTTCGAGCCGAGAATATCGCCTGTGGCGCATGAAGAATGTACACGCACAAGCACGGGTTCGTCCTCGCGCCACTCTCCCTTAACGAGAGCCATGTGCTCAAGTCCGTTGCTCTGCTGGCGGAAAGGAATCAGACGGAAGTGTCCCCACTCTGTAGGCATGTCAACCTCTTCGCCAACCTCGATGATACTCTCTTTCTTAAGACGGTAGGCAATAAGATCCTTGATAGTGATTATACGCAAGCCCCACTCGGCGGCCATCTTCTGCAACTCGGGCATACGTGCCATAGTGCCATCCTCGTTCATAATCTCCATAAGTGCTCCTGCCGGATAGAGTCCAGCAAGGCGGCAGAGGTCGATGGCAGCCTCAGTATGTCCACAACGGCGCAACACGCCATTGTCCTGGGCATAAAGCGGATTAATATGGCCTGGGCGACCGAATGTCTGCGGTGTAGACTTCGGGTCGGCAAGTGCCTGTATTGTAGCTGCGCGGTCGTGGGTAGACACGCCCGTGGTACAACCCTCAAGCTTGTCGACCGTCACTGTGAACGGAGTGCCGAGCATAGAGGTGTTGTCGCTCACCTGATGCGGCAGGTCAAGTTCCTCGCATCTCGACAGCGTGATTGGCGCGCAGAGCACGCCACGCGCGTTCTTGAGCATGAAATTCACTTTCTCCGGTGTTATCTTCTCGGCAGCGATGATGAGGTCACCCTCGTTCTCACGGTCTTCATCGTCAACAACGATTACGAATTTGCCGTCCTGGAAATCCTTCAGAGCATCCTCGATGCTACTAAGCTTGAACTCTTCCATATTTTATAATGTTTAATGTTAAATGTTTGATTTTTTTAATATTTTATTATCTTTTAATGGCGACTCTTCTAAGAACTACTGCCTTGCCATCAACGCCCTTATTCTTTCTGTTATTATTTCGTTTTCTGCCTTAACCGTGCGGAGGTCGCGCCACAGACGCAGACGGAAACGCCACATGCGGAAGTAAAGCGCGAAGCCGAGCGGCACGATTGCCGCCGAGACGATGTTGAGCCAACGTCGCTCGAAAGGCCTCGTGTGTGCCTTTACCGACATCATCGGATAGGCACTCAGATGGTTGACGATAGTACGGTCGCGCGAGTTGCTGAGGTCTTCGATTACAGCCTCCAACTCGTCGTTGATGCGTTCTATCACATGATCTGGCTCGTACTTAAAGAACACCTTCACCCAACTTGGCGCATGGCGCAGACGGTGGCTTTGTGAGTATTGCTCAATCTCGGCTGTTATATTGTTGAGACGCTCAAGGTCGTCGGCATATTTCGGATCGTTGATCACCACCTCCTTGCGGTAGATTGGTCGTTTGACGCGCAGTCCGAAGAACCGGCGGAATATGTCGGCATAAAGATCCATGTTGAACACTACGGAGTCGTTGGTTGCCTTATAGGTGAAGAACACAGCCATAGGTATGAGCACTCCTGGAGCCAACCCCTTTCCGAACCATATTGTCCACATTCCGCCTCGCGCCATTCGATAGCCCGAGTTGTCGAGTATATAATATACAATGAACACGAGCACGGATATGAGCACCGGTAGTCCCAGTCCTCCCTTTCGTATGATTGCACCAAGCGGAGCGCCTATAAAGAAGAAGATGAGACACGTAAGCGCAAGCGTTATCTTAGCCACCCACTCTATCTCGTGCTGGCGTATGAGCTTATCACCGTCGCCCGTTATCATCGATTTAAACTCAAGGTCGTACAATCTCGACTGTACCTTCTGTAATGCCGCTCCCACTGCCGCACGTTTGCTGTCAACCGGAAGCTTGGCGTAGGCAGAATCGACATTGTAGGCCAGGGTGCGGGCCAACTTCAACGAGCGCAGGGAGTCGCGCTTCGACACCATAGACATACTGTAGAACATGCGTTGGTCGCTTTCATAGTAGTTGCGGCCTATACTGTCATACTGGGCGGATAAGGAGTCCATGTCATGTGTAATTTGGGCAAAGCCCTTGCCTCGCGCATCGTTCGACATCGACGAAGCATCATTTATATTGAAGTCGCCGTCATAATCGAGCACTATTCGCTTGGCGGTGAACGATTCGCGGCGATAAGGCACAGCCGCACTTCCTGCAAGTTCCTGCGCCTGCATGTTCTCAAACCACTCACCACTCCACAGCGTTAGCAACAGGTGCTTCTTCTCAGCCGTGGCTTGCAACATGCCCGAGTCGGCAAGGATTATGGCCTGATCCTCGTAGGAGCCAGTCATACGGTAGATCATAATGCCGTAGAGCTTGCCCGTGTTGAGGTCCTTCTTCTGCACATAAAGATTGGAGTTCGGGATACCGTCATAGAATATTCCCTCGGGAATCTCCAGCTCCGGACTTTTCTGCTTCATCGACATGAGCATGAGCCCCAGCTGCCGGTTGGCATTGGGGCCAATAGTGTTTTGAAAATACAGCGACATGAGACATATCGCCACTGTGATTACGATGAGCGAACGAAACGCCTGCATAAGCGAAATGCCTGCCGCCTTGATGGCGGTAAGCTCCGAACTCTCGCCCATATTACCGAATGTGATGAGCGACGAAAGCAGGATTGCCAGCGGCAATGCCTGTGGCACAAGCATGAGACCCATGTGCCAGAAAAATTCGGCAAGCACGTCCATTGAGAGTCCCTTGCCTATAAGCTCGTCGATGTAACGCCACAGAAACTGCATCATCAGCACAAACTGACAGATGAAGAATGTTCCTATGAACAGCAGGCCGAACTGCTTTGCTATGAATATATCTAATTTCTTTATACGAAACATGTCGTTATACTATTTCCAATGTGTCTGCAAAATTAGCATAAAAAATCCACAAACTCCTATTATTTAATGATTTTTGTAAGGCAAAGCTCTACACTCCATTGCGCAAGCCGAGCATCTTGAAGTTGTGCTGCCACACACTTCGCAGCCAGTCGATGTCGTCGTCGGGCGAGAAGTCGGTGATGTGCAGCGTAAATTCGTCGGACAAGGAGCTTCGCTCCATACGTATCTCCACATACGTGCTATCAGCGCGATCGTCGTCCCAACGCCAGCGTATGCGGTCGTAGCGGTCGAGACATATGATGGTGCCACTGCGGGTTTCGTGATGACGCCACTCGTCACCCCAAGCGATTGTTATGGTGTCACCTTCAAACTTCACGCTGTCTGCTATCCAACGCGACAATCCATCGGCAGTGCCTATAAGTTTCCACACAATGTTGCGTGATGTTGACTTCAAGGGGTGCTCTATATCCAATCTTATAGTTGACATACGGTGCTAATAGTTCGTATTATTTGTTCTACATCTCGCTTTTCCACCTATTATATATAGGTGAAAGAGCCTTTATCACTGCAAAATTACATTTTTTTGCCTATAAAGTGAAAAATTTTCGCAAAAAGTTTTGGAGATTAACAAAAATGTATTACCTTTGCACCCGCAATCAAGAACGATAGCTAAACAATGGCGGGATAGCTCAGCTGGTTAGAGCGCATGATTCATAATCATGAGGTCCCCAGTTCAATCCTGGGTCCCGCTACAACGAAACCGAAAAGATTTATTTCTTTTCGGTTTTTTTGTTTTTAATCCCCGATTGTAGTGATTGGATAGCAAAAAAATGAGGTTCTCGTATAAAAAAACGTTAGCTCCTGTATAAAAACCTTTGTCTTTCCGTCTAAAATTAGTAATTTTGCAGCATAATATATAAAAACACATTATATATAAATACTATTACGTATATGAAACTTGATTTGCTGACAGCCATTTCGCCCATCGACGGTCGTTACAGAGGCAAGACAGAAAAGCTTGCCAACTATTTTTCGGAGTATGCACTCATCAGATACAGAGTGCGTGTGGAGATAGAGTATTTCATCACACTCTGCGAGTTGCCATTGCCGCAGCTCAAGAGTTTCGACCATTCATTGTTCGAGACACTTCGCGGCATATACCAAAACTTCGACGAGGAGTGCGCCCAGCGCGTGAAGGACATCGAGAAGGTGACCAACCATGACGTGAAGGCAGTGGAATACTTCATAAAGGAGGAGTTCGACAAGATTGGCGGACTCGACCAGTACAAGGAGTTCATCCACTTCGGTCTCACATCGCAGGACATAAACAACACCAGTGTGCCACTCTCTATCAAGGAGGCTTTGGCCGAAACCTACTATCCTCTCGTCGAGGAGCTTATTGCTCAATTGCAGCAGTATGCCGACGAATGGAAAGACGTGCCTATGCTTGCCAAGACCCACGGACAGCCTGCCTCGCCCACACGCTTGGGCAAGGAGATTATGGTTTATGTATACCGTCTCACACAGCAGCTCAACGAGCTGAAGGCATGCAGGCTCACAGCCAAATTTGGCGGTGCCACCGGCAACTACAATGCCCACCACGTGGCTTATCCTGATTACGACTGGAAGGCATTCGGCAACCGATTCGTAAGCGAGAAGCTTGGATTGGAGCGCGAGCAGTTCACCACACAGATCAGCAACTACGACTGTTTGGGTTCGGTGTTCGACGCAATGCGCCGCATCAACACCATAATCATCGACCTCGACCGCGACTTCTGGATGTACATCTCGATGGACTACTTCAAGCAGAAAATCAAGGCTGGAGAGGTTGGCTCATCAGCAATGCCTCATAAGGTGAACCCTATCGACTTCGAGAACTCGGAAGGCAACCTCGGCATAGCAAACGCTGTGCTGCAGTTCCTCGCCATGAAGCTGCCTGTAAGCCGCTTGCAGCGCGACCTCACCGACTCTACCGTTCTGCGCAACGTGGGAGTGCCATTCGGACATGGCATGATTGCAATGCAAAGCACACTCAAGGGCTTAAGAAAGCTTATCCTTCACGACGAGAAGATAGAGGAAGACCTCAACAACACATGGGCTGTTGTGGCTGAAGCCATACAGACTATCTTGCGCCGCGAAGCCTATCCGCACCCATACGAGGCGCTCAAGGCTCTGACACGCACAAACACAAAAATGACAGAGGAGACCATCCACGAGTTCATCAAGACACTCAACGTGAGCGATGCTGTAAAGGCTGAGCTTATGGCCATCACTCCGCTCAACTACACCGGAATCTAAGGCTCCGAACAAAAGATATATAAGATTATAGCACAATCTATATAAATAAGTAAGTTAATAACATTTTGTAAAAACAGAAGTGCATCTATCAATCCCTAAAACTAAGCGGGAGGAAATGGGTGACGCTTGCCGTGAGGCGAAAAAAGTTAAGTATTATGGATTCAGAATTGGAAAAGAACCACGAACAAAAAGCAGCGGATCAAACTACAGGCAATAGCGAGAGCTACGGCCGTCCCGCAGGAAATTATCAAAGAGAGTATCGCAGTGTGACAGGACGCCGTCCACGTATACAGCGTCCCTACAATGCCGATCGTCAGACAACACCGGCTGTCAACGACGACAACACCTTCCGCCCCGAGGGATTCGGTGCAGGACTTAGCTCGTCGAACGGTGGATATCAGCCACGCCAGCAAGGCGGATACAACCGTGGCGGATACAACCAGCAGCGTGGTGGATATAACCGTGGAGGATACAACCAGCAGCAGGGAGGCTACCGCCCACGCTACAACCAGCAGCAGGGAGAGGATGGCGAACAGCAGCAGGGAGGATATCAGCCACGCCAGCAGGGTGGCTACCAGCAGCGCGGAGGATACAACCAGCAGCGCGGAGGCTATCAGCAGCGCGGCGGATACAACCAGCAGCAGGGAGGCTATCGCCCACGCTACAACAACCAGCAGCAGAGCGAGGATGGCGAACAGCAGCAGGGAGGATATCAGCCACGCCAACAGGGTGGCTACGGTCAGCAGGGCAGCTATAACCGCGGTGGCTACCAGCAGCGTGGTGGCTACGGACAGCAGCGCGGTGGATATCAGCAGCGTGGCGGATACGGACAGCAGCGCGGTGGATATCAGCAGCGCGGTGGCTACGGACAGCAGGGCGGCTACAACCGTCAGCACACTCCAGGCTACGACCCGAACGCTAAATATAGCATGAAGAAGCGCATCGAATACAAGGAGGAGAACATCGACCCGAACGAGCCGATACGTCTCAACAAGTTTCTTGCCAATGCAGGCATCTGCTCACGTCGCGAGGCTGATGAGTTCATCCAGGCTGGTGTTGTGTCGGTTAACGGTGAGGTAGTTACAGAGCTCGGCACAAAGATCAAGCGCACCGACGAGATTAAGTTCCACGACCAGCCCGTAAACCTTGAGAAGAAGGTATATGTGCTGCTCAACAAGCCTAAGGACTGCGTTACAACAAGCGACGACCCACAGCAGCGCAAGACTGTAATGGACCTCGTGAAGAACGTTTGCCCTGAGCGCATCTACCCTGTAGGACGTCTCGACCGCAACACTACTGGTGTGCTTTTGCTTACAAACGATGGCGACCTTGCATCTAAGCTCACTCACCCGAAGTTCCTCAAGAAGAAGGTATACCACGTGTATCTCGACAAGAACGTTACTGCTCACGACTTGCAGCAGATTGCCGACGGCATCGAGCTTGAGGACGGCGAGGTACATGCAGACGCTATTGAATATGCAAGCGACACCGACAAGAGCCAGGTGGGCATCGAAATCCACAGCGGCAAGAACCGTATCGTGCGTCGTATATTCGAGCACCTTGGCTATCGCGTTGTGAAGCTCGACCGTGTACAGTTTGCAGGTCTCACAAAGAAGAACCTCCGTCGTGGCGACTGGCGCTTCCTCACAGAGAAGGAAGTAGAGATGCTGCGCATGGGAGCGTTTGAATAATGTTTAATGAGTAATGTTTAATGTCTGATTGCCAGTTATTGCAACTGTATGGGCAATGCGACATTAAACATTACTCTTTCTTCATTAAACATCATCCCTCTAAACACTAAACAATTAATAATATAATGGAAACATTAAAGAGAACCAAAATCGTGGATGCTCTCAGCAGCACCGATTTCGGAAGCAAGATTAACGTGAAGGGTTGGGTACGCACTCACCGCAGCTCAAAGGCTGTCGACTTCATAGCACTCAACGACGGATCTACCATCAAGAACATCCAGATTGTGGTCGATCCTACCAAGTTTGATGCCGAGCAGCTTAAGCAAATCACTACCGGCGCATGTATCAGCGCTGTTGGTACTCTCGTTGAAAGCCAAGGCAATGGACAGACATCCGAGATTCAATGCGACTCTATCGAAATCTACGGTCTTTGTGGCAACGATTATCCTATGCAGAAGAAGGGACAGTCGTTCGAGTATATGCGCCAGTACGCTCATCTGCGTCTGCGCACCAACACATTCGGTGCTGTGATGCGCATTCGCCACAACATGGCTATGGCTATCCACACCTACTTCCACGAGCACGGCTATTTCTATTTCAACACTCCGCTCATCACCGCAAGCGACTGCGAGGGTGCAGGCCAGATGTTCCAGGTAACAACCAAGAACCTCTACAACCTCAAGAAGACTGAGGACGGAAAGATTGACTACAGCGACGACTTCTTCGGCAAGCAGACTTCGCTTACTGTGTCTGGTCAGCTCGAAGGCGAGCTTGGCGCCACAGCTCTTGGAGCTATATATACCTTCGGTCCTACATTCCGTGCAGAGAACTCCAACACTCCGCGCCACTTGGCCGAGTTCTGGATGGTAGAGCCAGAGGTGGCTTTCCTCGACCTTGCCGGACTCATGGAACTTGAGGAAGACTTCATCAAGTATTGCATCCGCTGGGCATTGGACCACTGCAAGGACGACCTTGAGTTCCTCAACAAGATGATTGACAAGGGTCTCATCGAGCGTCTTCAGGGTGTGCTCAATTCCGAGTTCGTGCATCTTCCCTACACTGAAGGCATCCGCATTCTCCAGGAGGCCATACAGAAGGGCAAGAAGTTTGAGTTCCCATGCGAGTGGGGCGACGACCTTGCCTCTGAGCACGAGCGCTTCCTCGTTGAGGAGTTCTTCAAGAAGCCTGTCATCATGACCAACTACCCGAAGGCCATCAAGGCATTCTACATGAAGATAGACGCCGAGGAGTCGGGCTTCGGTGGCAAGAGCGGCAAGACTGTTCAGGGCACCGACGTGCTGTTCCCACAGATTGGCGAGATTATCGGTGGCTCTGTGCGTGAAGAGAGCTACGACAAGCTTATGAACGAAATCGAGGAGCGCAACATCCCGATGAAGGACATGAACTGGTATCTCGACACCCGCAAGTACGGATCATGTCCTCACGCAGGCTTCGGTCTTGGCTTCGAGCGTCTTATCCTCTTCGTTACTGGTATGCAGAACATACGCGATGTGATTCCTTTCCCACGCACACCGAAATCTGCTGAATTCTAATTATTTAGAAGAATAACAAATATTTCAATTTAAAGAACTAAGAGCGAAGCATTCTTCTCTCTTAGTTCTTTTTTTTTACACCCCAAAACACACTCTAAGCCTAACTTATTTTATTCATCCATCGAAAAACGGCACGTAATAAATTCATTTCTTAAAAAAAATAAGTATCTTTGCAACCATCAAAAAAAATCATAAAACCTGCAACACTCTTCAACCCAATACAATTATCATGCGCAGCAACCATAAAACCATACGACAAATACTCCTCACACTGGCCATTTTGCCAGCAGTGATTATCATGTTTCTGTCATGCAATCATGACAGAAGCGACAGAGATGGCAACAACCCACGCATTGAACGATTGCAAAATCTTGATGACTCCATCAGTTTGTTTGCCCCAACGGCTCTCAACGACATACAACGCGGATTGGCAGGAGCAAAGGACAGCATGGAGTACTACGAATATCTGCTGCGACTTGCCAACTTCTATTGGCTGTCCGACCGTCCAGAGCGTGCCGACACGCTGATTAACCGTATCATCAACTTTGTCAACCGTCAGGACAATGGCTACTTTGCCCAACACAACATCTACAGCACGCCACGCCTCAACACCATGATGGCCTCTGCCCTATCGTGTAAGGCAGCACGCAACCACAACTTCCACCGCGACCCGGGAAAGACACTGCAATTCTACAAGGAGTCATACAGACTGTATCAGCACAGCGATAATGAAAAGGAACTGCCTTTTGTTTGTGCAAACATTGCCGACGCCTACATACAACTCAACGACATACCAAATGCCGCAAGATGCTATCGTAGGGCTCTCTTTCTCGTCGACTCACTCAAACAACCCGAGCACTCCAACATCACTCTATACATGGGGCTGGCACAAATCTACCTCACGCTTAACGACTTTGAAACCGCCAAGCACTACTACGACGAGACCGAGCGTTTCTTCGACCTCATGCTGCCCCCTATGCAGGCTTACTATGTCAACAACCTGGGCAACTACTACTATTTCAGAAAGGATTACCACAAGGCTCTCGACACATTTCTGCGTCTGAAACGTGTCATAATAAAGAATGGTATGCAGAACAACTTCGACATGTATCTGTGTAAAGTAAACCTTGCCGACGTGTATCTTAATCTCAACCAGACTGACAGTGCACAGCATTATCTCGACGAGGTGGAGCCTTTCTTCCGAAAGAACGGCGACCCTGCCGGAATATACTACTGCAACACCATACGCATAGGCATTGCCACAAAAAGAGGCGACTTCAACGAAGTGAGACGTGTGGCTAACGGCGACAAAGACGGAGAGAAAGACGTGCAATATAGTATGGTGAACATACGCAACCGATACATGCGACAATTCTATGAGCATACCAACAACTACCGCATGGCATACGAGACCCTGAAGCGAGACCAAAGCTACACCGACTCGCTTGAGCACAACCGCTCCAACATGCGCTCTGCTGAAATAATGGCGCGATTCAGAGCCGACACTCTGCAACTGCACCACGACCTTGCTCTCGAACACAAGAATGCGGAGATACAACGCGCCCACACCATGACAACGGGTGCCATATTGACGGCTGTCGTGCTGGTGTTGCTGCTCATCATGTGGTATATGTACACACGCAAGAAGCAACTGCAAAACCAGGTGAACATTATGAACCTGAAGCTCAACAATGTGCGCAACCGCATATCGCCACACTTCATGTTCAACGTGCTCAACAACAAGATTGTGAACTCTGGCGAGAAGGAGGCATCTGAACTGATGGAACTGGCACGACTCATACGCACCAACCTCGACATGTCGAGCCAGCCATACATGATGCTCGACCAGGAGCTGGAGTTTGTGCAGCAATACATACGAGTGGAACGCTATCTCTTGGGCGACGACTTCAAGTTCAATATCGACGTGGCTGACAATGCCAACATTGCCAAGGTGAAGATACCATCGATGTTCCTGCAGATACTCACCGAGAACGCTATCGTGCACGGGCTGAAAGGCATGGAAGGCGAAAAGCGTCTAAGAATAACCATAGCACGCGAGAACAACCTTACCATCATCTCTGTAGAGGACAACGGACCGGGATTCAACGCTCGCCGCGCTCTGAAGAAAGGCACTGGACTGGGCATTATATCGCAGACCATTGCCGTGACCAACGAACGCAACAAACAAAAGATGAGGTTTGAGATATCCAACCGCGAGGATAGCAACAACCAAATCATTGGATGCAAAGCAACACTTAAGATACCAGACTGTATAACTTTCTAAAAAAAGCAACTGATTATTATGAAAATCATTATCGTCGACGATGAGAAAATGGCAGCTAACGCCCTTGCCGACAAACTAAAAGAATACGATGAAACCGAACTTGTAGGAGTGGCCTACAATGGTATGGACGGACTTAAACTGCTTGAAGAGAAACAACCCGACCTCATGTTTCTCGATGTGGAACTGCCCGACATATCGGGCATAGAGTTTCTTGAGCGAATAGATGGCATGACCGACGGTCGCTGCCGGGTGGTGATGTACACAGCACATGGCAGATACATGCTGCCTGCCTTCCGCAACAAGGCCTTCGACTTTCTGCTCAAGCCTATCGAGGACAACGAGCTGCGCATGATATTGCGACGGGCCTGTATCGACCGACGCCCCAACTTGCAGCACAGCGAATCGGTCATTGCCAACAACAACGACGGAAACGACACCCTTGAAGCTCTCGACAACGACGGCATAGCTAAGCGCAACGACGGAAAATATCTTGTCTACACCAATGCCGTGGACTTCCGCCTTATCGACATTCGCGACATTGGTGTATTCACCTACAACCATGAGCTGAGAGTATGGGAAATGACTATTGCAGGGAAAGATGACCCGATACGCCTGAAACGCAATGTCAACAGCGACATGCTGCTCGAACTGAACGATGCTCTTGTGCGTGTAAGCCAAAAGCACATCATCAACCTCGGGTATCTGATAGAAGTAGCCGACAACACATGTCATTTCTATCCGCCGTTCGACAAACTCTCCGACGTGAAGGTAGGAAGACTCTTCCGCAAGAAACTTATCGACCGTTTCAGCAGTTTCTAATAAGCTTAATGCCATTATCGCCCACCTCTATGAGCCGGCGCTTGTAGAGGTCGCCAATGGCACGCTTATACACCTTCTTGCTCACCTGGAAACGACGCTTTATGTCCTCGGCATCGCTCTTGTCGCCAAGGTCGCACTTGCCACCGTTGTCGCGAAGATACTGAAGCAGTGCCTCCGAGAAGTCGAGAGTCTGCTGTCTGCCAGTAGGCTGAAGCGTAACGTCTATCTTGCCGTCGGGGCGCACGGTGTTGATGTATCCCTTCACGCGGTCGCCCGTATGCAGATAGCGGAACACCTGGTCCTCGTAGACAAGACCAGGATAGCAGTTGTCGATGATAACCTTGAATCCCATCTCTGTCTTCTGCCACACCAGCAGGTCAACCTCCTGACCGTGATTATAGAAAGGATGGCGTTCGGCAAAATAGCGTTCCACCTTGGCCGAAGCCACAATGCGATAGCTCTCCTCGTCGATATGCACATGCACGATGTAGCTCTCACCCTTCTGCATACGCTTTTTCTGCTCGCGGAACGGACAGAAGAGGTCCTTCATCAACCCCCAGTTTAGGAAAGCTCCATACTCATTCACCCACGACACCTCAAGATAAGCAAAGTCGCCCACCTTGCAGAGAGGATGCTCTGTAGTGGCAACCGGACGCTCGTCCTGGTCGAGATAGATGAACACCTCAAGCTCATCGCCTGGTTTAGTGCCTTCTGGCACATAGCGCTTGGGCATAAGTATCTCGCCCTCGTCGCCACCGTCAAGATAAATACCGAAGTCAACCTCCTTGACTACGGTCATCTTATTGTAATCGCCAAGTTTTATCATATATATATTTCGTTTATCAATTAGTTAAACAGGATTTTCATCTGACTCAACAGTCTGCTCGCCAACAAACTTCTCAGCAACAGCCTTCTCGCCAACAACTGTTTCATCATCTAAGCTCTCGTCAACCTTCTTTCCGTCAACAATCTTCTCATCCACAATCTTTCCGTCCACAATATGTATTGTGCGGTCGGTGATGCTTGCCAGATGCTCGTCGTGTGTGACAATGACGAAGGTCTGTCCGAACCTGTCGCGCAGTTCGAAGAATAGTTGATGCAGTTCGGCCTTGTTCTTGGAGTCGAGCGAGCCTGACGGCTCATCGGCAAACACCACAGCAGGATTGTTCACCAAGGCGCGTGCCACAGCCACACGCTGCTTCTCGCCACCCGACAGCTCGGCTGGCTTGTGCGAAGCGCGGTCGGCAAGGTTCATAAACTCAAGCAGTTCCATAGCACGCTGTTTAGCCTCCCTGGTGCCCTTGCCACTTATGTAGGCAGGAATCATCACATTCTCAAGAGCCGTGAACTCAGGCAGGAGCTGATGAAACTGAAACACGAAACCGATGTGTCGGTTGCGGAAATCGCTTAGTTTCTTTGCCGACAGACTGCCCACGTCAATACCGTCCACTACTACAGTACCGCCGTCTGGCTTGTCGAGTGTGCCCATTATCTGCAGCAAGGTTGTCTTGCCGGCACCACTCGGACCCACAATGCTCACCACCTCACCTTTATTAATATGTAGGTCGATGCCCTTGAGCACCTGAAGCGAGCCAAAACTCTTGGTTATTCCTTTAATGTCTATCATAATATATTCTTGTTTTGTTGATGCTTAGAAAGCCGACGGGAGTGTAACCAGTCTTACTTTCTCATCAAATTCTTTTTCATCCACTTGCTCAGCGACTCGTATGCACTCTGGTCCTCAGTATGCTGCGGTTGAGCGAAGGTCATTTCCTCCATAGCGTCGCCATGCTGGTCGGGGAAGATTATCATTATGTTCCTGTCGGCGAAATAGTTTTGTATCTCGTCGGGCAAACGCTCAAGCGCGTTCTTGTGGGAGACAGTGCCCTTGCGTGCTGTGACGATGATGAACAGATGGTCGTTAGATACCGACGAGGCAAGCTGTGGCATTTCCGACCAGTGCAGCATCACCGTGCATGAGTAGCGCATCTCGGAGTGGCGGTTCTTGATATATTGCTCTATGAGCGGCAACACATCGTCGCGTCCGTAGAACTCCGTATGACACTCCATGTTGGTAGCCATACGGCACACACGCTCCAACCAACGGTAGAAACCCGGCTCAAACTGCGCCCTCGAAGGCACAGCCACCTGCACACGGCGTATGGTGGAAAGCGGTTGGTTGAGTCGAGCCATTATAATCTGCGAGTTCAATCCATTGAACAAGCTCTGGTGGAACGCTCCCCAGAACTTCTGCGACACCTCTGGGTGCATGTGCATTCCAATGAGGATGTCCGTGGAGCGAAACTCCTTGAAAGCATGTTTTATGCCATTGGCAATGTTGGCAGCCACGCGCACCTGAGTCTGCATCGACATGTCTGCCGAAGCCGCATAGCTCACCATACGGTCGAGCAACTGCTGTCCCTGTTCCATGTTGCGACGCATGTCGTCGTCGTCATACACCACGTTCAGTCCCACAAGGCCTGTAGTGTTCTTGGGATTGCGCATCATCATAGCCACATTCACCAAGCGCTGGGCATACTCAGGATATTTCATCGGAATTAGAATCTTCTCCTCCGAATGCGATTTGTTGTCATTCTCGTCGGGCATCTCCTTGTCGCGCAGAATAATCTGCTGGGCAGCATGTTCGGTCATCATCGTTGAGATGATACATGTGAAGAGAATCATCATCACCACCCCATTGAGCATGTCGTCGGTGACAAGCGACTGTCCCGGTGCCACCTCTATCTTCATGCCTATCATCACCATGGCTATGGCTCCAGCCGCATGGGCAGAGGTAAGTCCAAACATCATGTTGCCCGACGACAGAGGCAGGCGAAACAAGAAGCTGGCTACATAAGCCGCCAACGCCTTGCCAAGCGTTCCGAACAGCACTATTAGGACCATAACCAACACGATGTCGCCTCCGGCAAACAGCATACGCACATTTATCAGCATTCCCACACCTATTAGGAAATAGGGAATGAAGAGAGCGTTGCCTATAAACTCGATGCGGTTCATCAATGGCGACACATGAGGAATGAAACGGTTGAGTATCAATCCCGAAAGGAAGGCTCCGAAGATGCCCTCCAAGCCCACAGCCTCGCTGAACACGGCACTCATAAAGAGCATCGACATGACAAAGATGAACTGCATCACAGCATCGCTATAGCGGCGAAGGAAGCAACGCGTCAGACGTGGGATGATTATGACCAACGTCGCACAATAGAGCACAAACTTGCCTGCAAACCACAGCCAAAACCACACACTCGTCTCGCCACCATACGACGCCACCACGCCTGCCAACACCACAAGCGACACAAGCAGCGAAATCATCGACGAGCCTACCGACAGCGTAACGCTCGGCTTCTTCTGCAAGCCATACCTGCCCACAATGGGATAGGCAATAAGCGTGTTCGAAGCCATAATGCAGCCAAGCAGAAGCGAGGCAAACGTGGAATAGTGCAGAATGGTGATGCTCGCCACATAAGTAAGGATGAACGGCACAGCAAACGTGAGCAGACCGAACACACCGAAACGACGCGAATTGCGCTTCACGCCTTCCATGTCCATCTCAAGCGAGGCAAGAAACATTATATAATACAGTCCCACCTTGCCAAAAAGCTCAAAGGAGTCGTCGCGGGACAGAATGTTGAAGCCATACTTGCCTACAGCAACACCTGCAAGCACCATTCCTATGATGTGCGGAATGCGCAGTTTGCCCATTATGATAGGGGCAAAGAGGATGATGAGCAGCACCACAAAGAATATGAGAGTGGGGTCGGTGATAGGGAAATAGTTGGCTAAATTTGTCATAAGGACTTGCTTTTGGGATTCTTTACACTTTGCGGGGTGGGCGTTTATTGACTGCAAAGTTACTCAAAATCGACGACATTCATATTGTTTTTCGCACTTAACAACAATATTTTTTAAGCTAATGTTGCCCAAACCAAATTTAAATGCTACTTTTGCTTTAGTAATTACCTCGAACAACAAATCATGACCATTCTATTCAACATAACCTATACGGCGACCTACGACGAAGAGATTCTACTCAACCTTGTTGTCAACCGCAATGGGCTACGCTGTCGGCAACAAGCCAGCATGACTACCACCGACGGACATACATGGACATACAAGCTCCATGACGTAACGTGTGGCAACAAGGAGAAGCCGTACATCGACTACTTCTTCACCATAACACGTGGCGGACGCGAATACAAACACGAGTGGACGGGGATGCTTCATCGCATCGACCTCAACCTCACCCGCTGCGAACTGCTCAGCGTGAACAATGTGTGGCACGAGAAACCCGACGACACACGATTCTACACCACAGCCTTCACCGAATGCCTCCAGCCAAAGGCCGTCACGCCTGCCGGACGCACTGCACTACTGCGCACCATCCGACTGATTGTGCGTGCACCGGAACTTCTACCCGGTGAGCGACTGGCCATAGTGGGCAGCAACCAACATCTTGGTGAATGGAACGCCCAACAGGCTTTGCCTATGACCGAGCACAACCATTGTGAGTGGCAAGCCGACATCAACGCAGCCAACATCACCACCGACATACATTATAAATATGTGGCAATCGACAGCGAAGGCAACGCCGTATACGAAGCCAACCCAAACCGCTCACTCGAATTTACAGAAATAAAGCAGGGCGAGGCCATAGCCATAGAGACGGAGGAAGCACGCTTCAACCGCCCTACCCCACAGCCCACATGCCTACACACATCGATTGCACAGCTCGGGTCGGCCGACGGTTTCGGCATAGGCGACTTTGGCAGTCTTGCCAAGTTCATAGCTCAGACAGCAGCCTCAGCCAAGGCACAGATGATTTACATACCGCCAGTGTGCGACTCCATATCCACACACACCAACGCCGACGCCAATCCCTACTCCTCCATAAGCGCGTTTGCCCTCCACCCTCTGCTGTGCGACCTAAGTCAGCTGCCCACCATTGCCGACCCTACCGAACGCGAGCGCATGGACACACTATGCCAACAACTTGGCTCTTCGGCTGGCTACGACTACACTGCCACCTTGCACACCAAACTGGAATACCTGCGATGCGTGTTCAACGAAGAAGGCGACCACACATTGCACTCAGCCGACTACCGACGCTTCTTCACAGCCAACGAGCGGTGGCTCGTGCCTTACGCCCAATTCAGCTATCTGCGTGACGCCTACGGAATAGCCGACTTCCGCCGATGGCCAAGCCACAACGAATGGACAGAAGCCGAACGGGGGCAACTGCAAAATGCCCGAACCAAGGCCTACAAGAAATTGGCTTTCTTCTACTATGTGCAGTATGTGCTACATTGCCAACTGCGCTCCGCCCACGACACAGCACGCCAACACGGCATTGTGCTTGCGGGAGACATGACTGCCAACATCAACCCCAACGGATGCGACGTGTGGCAAGAACAGAGCAATGTAGGCACTGACGAATGGTGGACAAGGAGGCTGGCAGCAATGCAACTATACTACGACGCCTGCCGAGTGCCCGACAAAGTGGCACGACACCGACAAGTGGCCGACGCCACAAGAATATGGCTAACCAACAGCGATTGACACACTTATAAAACCCAAAAATAAGGCATACGCATAATAATTCTTTATTGTACGTATGCTTTTACGTTTTTTTTCATTACTTTTGTCGAAACAAACCAAAACAACATCATACAAAACATGAAACAATCCCTTACTACTTTACTATTACTTGCGGCTCTCACCCAGAGTGCCAATGCTCAGAACAACAAACCCCTGCGCTACTGGTTCGACCGTCCTACAACACTCAACGGTGCTGCAATATGGTTTGGCGGACATCCCGAAAATTGGAATTCAACAAAAAAACCAATCACAGCTGGCGACACTGCCAAGAACCCCGACGCTGAATGGGAATCACAATCGCTGCCTATCGGCAACGGTTCGCTCGGCATCAACATCTTAGGCTCGGTGGAAGCCGAACGACTCACACTCAACGAGAAGAGTCTGTGGCGTGGAGGCCCAAACACTTCGCGAGGAGCAAAATACTATTGGGACGTAAACAAGCAGTCGGCCCATGTGCTCAACGACATCCGCAAGGCTTTTGCCGACGACGACTGGAAGCGTGCCGACGAACTCACACGCAAGAACTTCAACAGTACAGTGGAATATGGCTCGGCCGACGAGACTCCATCACGCTTTGGAAGCTTCACCACAGCAGGCGAACTGTATGTGGAGACCGGACTCAACGCCGTAAACATGACCGACTACCGCCGCGAACTCTCGCTCGACTCTGCCGTGGCTCACGTGCAATTCAAGAAAGACGGAGTGAGCTACCGCCGCGAATACTTTGCCAGCTATCCAGCCAACGTCATTGCCATACGCTACACAGCATCGGCAAAGGCTAAGCAGAATCTCGTCATCTCTTATGCCAAGAATCCTGTATCCGAGGGCAAGATGACCGCCTGCGGCAACGACGCCTTGCTTTGGGACGCCCGACTCGACAACAACCAAATGCAGTATGCCATCCGCATCAAGGCCATAAACAAGGGCGGAACAGTAAGCAACGAAGGCGGACGACTCACAGTGAAGGGGGCCGACGAAGTAGTAATCCTGCTTACAGCCGACACCGACTATAAGGAGAACTACACTCCCGACTTCAACGACCCAAAGGCTTACGTGGGCGTCGACCCAGTGGCCACAACCGCCAAATGGCTCGACCAGGCTTCGGCCTCCGGCTACGACAAGCTGCTCAAGGAGCACTACAACGACTACTCGAAGCTGTTCAACCGCGTGAAGCTCACGCTCGACAATACAAATACCACCGACGACCGTCCTATCAACAAGCGACTCGCCGACTACCGTCAAGGCAAATCCGACCTCTATCTTGAGCAGCTCTACTATCAGTTCGGACGCTACTTGCTCATAGCCTCTTCGCGCCCAGGCAACCTTCCTGCCAATCTCCAGGGCGTATGGCACAACAATGTAGACGGACCTTGGCGCGTGGACTACCACAACAACATCAACCTGCAGATGAACTATTGGCCGGCTTGCCAGACCAATCTTCCGGAGTGTGAGCTGCCTCTGTTCGACTTCGTGAAGGGACTTGTCAAGCCAGGCGAGGTTACTGCCAAGGCCTACTTCGGCACTCGCGGCTGGACCACATCCGTTTCGGGCAACCCGTTCGGCTTCACCACTCCGCTCTCGAGCGAGGACATGTCGTGGAACTTCTCACCATTCGCAGGTCCGTGGCTTGCCACACATCTGTGGAACTACTACGACTACACACGCGACAACAAGTGGCTCGCCAACGAGGCCTACGACATTATCAAGGGTAGCGCCAACTTTGCAGCCGACTATCTGTGGCATCGCAGCGACGGTGTCTATACAGCAGCTCCGTCTACATCGCCCGAGCACGGTCCTATCGACGAGGGCGCAACCTTCGCCCATGCCGTGATACGCGAGATTCTCATCGACGCTATCGACGCAAGCAAGACACTCAACCGCGACGCCAAGGAACGCCGCTCATGGGAGGACGCACTTAAGAAGCTTGCCCCTTACAAGATTGGACGCTACGGACAGCTCATGGAATGGTCGCGCGACATCGATGATCCAGAGGACCACCACCGCCACGTCAACCAGCTCTTTGGATTGCACCCGGGACACACCATCTCGCCTGTCACTACTCCTGAGCTTGCCAAGGCCTCACGTGTAGTGCTTGAGCATAGAGGCGACGGTGCCACAGGATGGTCGATGGGATGGAAGCTCAACCAGTGGGCACGCCTGCACGACGGCAACCATGCCTACAAACTCTATGGCAACTTGCTCAAGAACGGCACACTCGACAACTTGTGGGACACACACGCCCCATTCCAAATTGACGGCAACTTTGGCGGCACTGCCGGCGTGACCGAAATGCTTATGCAGAGCCACATGGGATTCATACATCTCTTGCCTGCTCTGCCCGACGCATGGAAGGAAGGCTCCATCACCGGACTCCGCGCTCGCGGCAACTTCACTGTAGACATCTACTGGAAGAACGGCAAGCTCGACCACGCCAACGTAGTGTCGGGTTCTGGCGGAACATGCTCTTTGCGCTATGGCGACCAGACAAAGACTCTGAAGACTAAGAAGGGCAAAACCTATGAGGTGAAGTTCTAAACATAACTACCATTTTTGCGTTTCCTCGGGAGGTAATTTTTGTTCCCTCCCGAGGAAACATTTTTTTCCTGCCGAGAGAGTAAAAAGATTGTGTAGAGAGAAGGATTACTCCATACGGAATGATGCAGGAAACGCTGTTTCTTGCGTCAATCAATGCGGAATGGGGCAGGAAACACTGTTTCTTGCATCAATCAATACAGAATGGGGCAGGAAACACTGTTTCTTGCATCAATCAATGCGGAATGGGGCAGGAAACACTGTTTCTTGCATCAATCAATACAGAATAGGGCAGGAAACACTGTTTCTTGCGTCAATCAATGCGGAATGAGGCAGGAAACGCTGTTTCTGCGTTCAAACCATAAGGAGCAAGGAATTAAACAACGTGTACAGCTTATTCCACAAAAAAATATCAACTCCCCACAATAAAGACTTTAATAATTGATAATTAAAGTATACTGGGCCCATAATTCGATTATTTTAGCTAAATTTGTAAAACAAACAGATAAAACGCGACTTTCGAATGAAACCTGTCCACAAAAAAACTCTTAAGATATTGGCGGCTATTGTCGCCACACCTATTATTATAGTCACTCTGCTGGCTGTGCTGCTATACATCCCTCCCGTGCAAAACTGGGCGGTGGGACGCGTGACGGCATACGTCTCCGAGTCTACCGGCATGTCGGTAGACATAAAGCGTGTGCACCTTAGCTTTCCGCTTAAACTCAGCATCAACGGATTTCGCGCCACACAACCCAACGACTCCCTGCGCGGAGTGACCGACACCATAGCCGACGCCCGACTGCTGAGCGTCAGCGTGCGACTGATGCCTCTTATACATAAGAACATTGTTGTCGACCGACTCGACTTCAGAGACGTAAAGATGAACACGGCGCAGTTTATCCCCTCGGCAAGGGTGAAGGGCAGCGTGGGCAAACTTACGTTGCGAAGCCGAAGTATCAACCTTGCCACCGAAAGCGTGACACTCGACAAAGCATTGATAGACAACGCCAAACTCGACGTGGCTCTGAGCGACACCGTGCCCGAAGACACCACACAGACTCCCAATTACTGGAAAATAAATCTCGGCAAACTCGACATAAAGAAGTCTGCCGTAACTCTACACATGCCTGGCGACACCCTCTGCATAAAGGCTGGCATGGGGGCATTGAGCGCGGAGCACGGACGCTTCGACCTCTTTAAAAACTCCTACAACATTGGTTCGCTCGACTGGCGCGAAGGCTCGCTCAACTACGACAACCGGTATGAGAAGCCACAATCCCAGGGGCTCGACTTCAACCATATAGCCCTCTCGGGCATTGCAATGCACATCGATTCGCTAAGATACAGCAGCGAAGCTCTTGCCTTGCACCTTAAGGAATGCGCCATGAGCGAGAAGAGCGGCTTGAGCGTGAAGCAATTCACCACCCATGTCAACCTCGACTCCACCCACATACAGTTGCCCGACCTCAGTCTGCGCACAGCCCTTTCTGCCATAACGGCACGCATAGACATGGACTTGTCCACCTTTGCCGACCGCAATCCCGGCAAGATGAAGGTTTATGCCAAGGGATATGTGGTGAAGAGCGACTTCGCTCCATTGCTTGCCTTCCTTCCAAAGCCTATGCTGCGAAGCTTGCCCAACACCCCCATCACCCTTAGTGCCGACATCAAGGGCAACATGCAGGCCATGCGCATTGCCGACATCTCGGTCACCTACCCCACTGTGCTCACGTTCAAGGCAAACGGCACGGCTCAAAACCTCAACAACACCAACCGACTTAGAGCCGACATACGCGCCGAAGCCCATACCTACAACCTCAACTTTGTGAAGACTTTGCTGCCGAAATCAGCAGCCAAGTCGTTCAACATACCTATGGGCATGAGCCTCAGGGCCAATATTCATGCCGACGGACCACGCTATGTGGCACAATTCAAAGCCTCGCAAGGCGGAGGATACGTGGGGGGCAACGTGGCGTTCGACTCACGCCGACTCGCCTACAACACACGCCTTACAGTAAATAAGCTCAACCTCAAGAACTTCATGCCATCGATGCCGCTGCGCCCATTCACGGGAACACTCACGGCACAAGGAGCAGGATTCGACTTCCTCTCGCCACGCACCCGACTCAATGCTAACGGCGAGGTGACGGAGTTTGCCTACAACAACTACGACCTCTCGGACATTAAACTCACGGCAGAAGTGAAAGACGGTGTGGGACATGCCTCGCTCTGCAGCCACACACCACTCATCGACGGCTCCATCAACCTGAATGCCCTGATGAGCAACCGCAAGATTGACGCGCGACTGATATGCGACCTCGTCAACGCCGACTTCATGCGTATGGGCATTACCAAACGTCCGCTCAACACTTCGTTCAAAGCCAACGTGCTGTTGCTGAGCGACGCCAAGAGCAGCCACAAGGTGGAAGGCACCGTGGGGAATATAGTGATACGCGACTCTGCCAACGCCTACCGACCGGAGAACATCAGCATCGACATGTTCACACGACGCGACTCCACACACGCCGCCCTTAGAAGTGGCGACTTTGCCCTGCACCTCGACGGAGCAGGAAGCATTGAGCACATCATGAACCGCATTACTGAAGTGAACAACGAGCTGGCCAAGCAGCGCAACGAACGCTACATCGACCAACTGCGACTGAGGGAGCGTTTCCCCGAAATGTTCCTCTTTGTGAGTGCCGGCAAGAACAATGTGTTCAGCCGAATGATGAAGCGTTTCGGCTACGACTTCCACAATGCCTTTGTCGACCTTGAAGCGTCGCCACACAATGGCCTCAACGGAAAAGTGAGCCTCGACTCGCTTGTGGCTGCGGGCGTGCAGCTCGACACCATACGCCTTGCCTTTAAGTCGGACTCAACGAAGACCGATTTCGAGGGGCAAGTGCGCAACAACCGCTACAACCCACAGTTTGTGTTCAACGCCAAGATACGCGGTGCCTTCACACAGTCGTCGCTCTACATGGGCACTCAAGTATTCGACAACCGCGAACGCCTTGGCATTGCCCTCGGCTTGAAGGCCGACATGGAGCCGGGAGGCGTTAGACTGAAACTCGGCGGCATCGACCCAGTGTTGGGCTACAAGAAGTTTAAGGTGAACAAAGACAACTACATATTCTTTGCCGAAAACCAGCGCATATCAGCCGACATGCGACTGCTCGCCAACGACGGCATGGGTGTGCAGATATACTCCAACGACAGCACCGAGGCACATCAAGACCTTAGCGTAAGCCTTGCCAAGTTCGACCTCCAGAAGGTGATGTCAATCGTGCCCTACGCCCCCAAGCTGGCAGGCCTGCTCAACGGCGACTTCCACTGGATGGTGTCGGAAGAGGGCGACATGTCGGTGTCGTCGTCGCTAAGCATCGACAAGATGGCCTACGAGGGTTGCCCGATTGGAAATATAGCGAGCGAGTTTGTGTATATGCCTAAAGACAAGGGTATGGAGCATTATGTAGATGGCACACTCACGATGGACCACCACCAAGTGTGTACACTCACCGGCATGTACAACGCTGAGGGCGAGGGGCATATCGACGCCGACATGACTCTGTCGCGCACTCCGCTCCTGCTGCTCGACGGTTTTGTGCCCGACCGCATCATCAATTTCCTTGGCTATGCCGAGGGCAACGTCAAGGTTAGGGGCACCCTCTCCCACCCCGATGTCAACGGCGAGCTCTATTTCGACTCTGCCTACGTGGCAAGCGAGCCTTACGGAGTGATGATGCGACTCTGCGACGACCAGTTGGCTATAAAGAACAGCCGTATGCAGCTTGAGAACTTCCAGATGTTCGCACGCAACAACAATGCGCTCACTCTCTACGGCTATGTCGACTTTGCCAACTTCGACCAAATGAAGGCCTACATCCGTATGCGAGCCGACAACTATCTGCTTATCGACTCCAAGGAGCAGGCACGAAGCGAGGCCTACGGCAAAGCCTATGTCAACTTCCTGGGCCTTGTGGATGGTCCGCTCGACGCTCTGCGTATGCGGGGCCGACTTGACGTGCTTGGCTCAAGCGACATCACGTATATACTGCGCGACTCGCCTCTCTCTACCGACAACCAGCTCGACGGACTCGTGAAGTTTGTTAACTTCCGCAAGCCTGAGACTGTGAGTGTGGAGCGTCCGCCTATCAACGGACTCAACATGGACCTCACAGTAAACATCGACGACGGAGCACACGCTCTGTGCGCTCTCAACACCGACAAGTCGAACTATGTAGACCTTGTGGGCGGCGGCAATCTGCGAATGCTCTACACAGGCAACGATGGTCTGTCGCTCTACGGACGCTACACCATAGCCTCGGGCGAGATGAAATACTCGCTGCCTGTAATTCCGCTCAAGACGTTCAACATTAAGGATGGCAGTTATGTCGAGTTCTCGGGCGACCCGATGAACCCAAGACTCAACATCACAGCCACAGAGGAGAACAAAACCACCGTGTCTACCGACGGAGGATCGGGCAGAAGCGTAATGTTTGAGTGTGGTGTGGAGATTACGAAGACGCTGCAAGACATGGGTCTGCAGTTCATCATCGACGCCCCCGACGACCAGCAGATGCACAACGAACTTATGACTGAGTCGGCTGAGAACCGCGGCAAGATAGCCGTGACCATGCTCACTACGAGCATGTACATCACCGACAATAACCTCTCGTCGCTTTCGGCTGGCAACATCCTGAGCACATTCCTCAGTTCGGAGATTAACAAGATTTCGGGCAACGCCTTGCGCACGGTCGACCTATCCTTTGGTATGGAGAACACCACCATTGGCTCGGGACAGATGCACACCGACTATTCGTTCAAGTTCTCAAAGCGATTGTGGAACAACCGCCTGCGCATTGTCATAGGAGGCAAGGTGTCGAGCGGTGCCGAAGTGGAAAACCAGGACGACACGTTCTTCGACAACGTCACACTGGAGTACCGACTGTCGCAAAACTCCAACAAGTATCTCAAGTTCTTCTACAACCGCGACTCCTACGACTGGCTCGAAGGCTACGTGGAACAGTTTGGCGGCGGCTTCCTCTGGCGCAAGAAACTGCAGCACTTCAAGGAACTGTTCATATTCAAGAAGGAAAAGAAGGAGAACAACTTCTTCACAGTACCGAACGACTCTATAGGTAAGAAACAATAAGCCAAGGAGGAGGCAACTCCTCCTTGGCCTCATAATCAACACATCGTCTATGAAACATCTTATATATATAATAATGTGTAGCCTTGCCCTCGTCGCCTGCTCAACCACCTCCACCGTGCCCGACGACGACAAGCTCTACACGGGTATGCGCTCCACAAAATACGAGAATGTGGAGAAGGACGACCACTTCTACGCCGTCCAGGAGGAACTTGAAGAGGCTTTGGGCACGGCACC
Organism: uncultured Prevotella sp.; assembly: GCA_934230115.1. GTDB lineage: Bacteria > Bacteroidota > Bacteroidia > Bacteroidales > Bacteroidaceae > Prevotella. The sequence continues at coordinate 27,500 of CAKQEI010000027.1, forward strand.
CAACAATTCCATCTTCGGAAGTGCCTACTACCGATGGCCGTGGCCACCGTTCCGACTGTGGATTCACAATGCTTTTGCCAAGTCCGACGACGGCATAGGCAAGTGGATAGGCAAGACTTTCGGCAAGCGACCCGTGCTGCTGAGCAGCGTCAACCCACTGCTCCACACACAGGTGGCAAGCGAACTGTTGCGCGCACGAGGCTACTTCGGAGGATATGTAGGCTACGACATCATAAGCAAACCCAACTCCAAGAAGGCGAAGGTGGAATATCATGTCAACTTTGGCGAGCTGCACACCATCGACACCCTCACCTACAACAACTTTCCACCTGCTGCCATGCAGCTCATCGACTCTACAAGAGTCGAGGCAAAGGTGAAGCCGGGCGACCCATTCGACGTAACAACACTCGAAGCCGAACGCACACGAGTGTCCAACCTCTTGCGCAACAACGGTTTCTTCTACTATCAGCCGAGCTACGCCACTTATCTTGCCGACACCATTGCCACAGCGGGCAAGGCGCAGATGCGACTGCAATATGCCGACTCACTGCCCGAGCGCGTGGGACAGAAGTGGTATGTGGGAAGAGTGAGACTCGAACTGCGCAAGTCGGCCACCGAAGTGTTGCGCGACTCCACCGTGCGTCGCCGCTACACCATATTATATAATGGCAGACGACAACCCATAAGAACCAGCGTGGTGACACGCGACCTTAGTCTGCGACCCGGCAAACTCTACAGCTACGCTGACTACACGCGCTCTATCAACACGCTCAACGGCAAGGGGCTCTTCTCGCGAGTAGACCTGAGCTTTGCCCCGCACAGCTCAGCCTCAACATGCGACACTCTCGACATGACCCTCGGATGCGTGTTCGACAAGCCCTACAACGTGTCGCTCGAAGCCAACCTCGTGGGCAAGACTACGGGAAGAGTGGGCCCGGGCATCACACTCGGATTCTCCAAGAACAACGCTTTCCGCGGCGGCGAGAAACTCTCCATCAACCTCAAAGGCTCGTATGAATGGCAGACAGGACACCAGGCCGACGGCACAAGCTCCAAATTCAACTCCTATGAATACGGTACCGACGTGTCGCTCGAACTGCCACGCCTGTTCCTTGTGCCACGCAAATTCATGCGACGTCGCCACCCTTACACATTGCCCACCACACTCATCAAGGCTTCGAGCGACGTGCTCAACCGCTCGGGATTCTTCAAGCGACACATCGTGTCGGGCGAACTCACCTACACATTACACCCTAAGGCCAACGTGCAGCACACATTCTCGCCGCTCATCCTGCAATACGAGTACATGCAGCACAAGACCGAGGCGTTCAATGAGATTCTGCAACAAAGCCCCTACCTGCTCATAAGCATGGCCGACCAGTTTGTGCCGAAGATGCGATACACCTTCACCTACCAGTCGCCATCGTCCTACCGCAACCCCATCTATCTGCAAGTGGCGGCAAGCGAGGCAGCCAACATCCTCTCGCTCGGCTATATGGCGTTTGGCGAGAAATGGAGCGAGAAGGGCAAGACAATGTTCAAGAATCCATATGCACAGTTCCTTAAGGTGGAAGCCGATTTCCGCAAGACGTGGCAAGTGGCCGAGCACGACCAGCTCGTGGGACACATCAGCGCAGGAGTGGTATGGTCCTACGGCAATGCCGAAAGCTCTCCCTACAGCGAGCAGTTCTACGTGGGCGGTGCCAACAGCATACGAGCCTTCAACGTGCGAAGCATTGGTCCGGGCAGCTACTACACCAACCAGTCGCGCCTATCCTATATGGACCAGACGGGCGACATCAAGCTGCAAGCCAACCTTGAATACCGTCCGCGCCTGTTCGGCAACCTATACGGAGCCTTGTTTCTCGACGCAGGCAACGTGTGGGCAATGCACGACGACGGCTACCGCTCCGGCTCAAAGCTCAAGCCCCAAAACCTGCTCAAGGAAATGGCTCTCGGCACAGGCATAGGCATACGCTACGACATGGACTTCTTTGTGTTGCGTCTCGACTGGGGCGTGGGACTGCACGTGCCCTACAAGAGTGGATTCTACAACTTCGACCACTTCAAGGACTCGCAGAGCCTGCATTTCGCAATAGGCTACCCATTCTAAGCGAAAATAGCCCTTTTAGAAATAATAGTTGTCCAAAACTTTTTGTATCTCACAGTAATTTGTTACTTTTGTAATTGATATAGATTAAACACATATACAAACAATGCAGAATTGTTTACATAAATAACATAATAATAGTAAAGATTATGAAACCTACACTTTTCCTCCTCGCTGCTGGTATGGGAAGCCGCTACGGTGGCTTGAAGCAGCTCGACGAACTCGGTCCTCACGGTGAAACCATCATGGACTACTCTATCTACGATGCTATCAATGCTGGCTTCGGCAAGCTCGTGTTCGTTATCCGCAAGGATTTCGAGGAAGACTTCCGCCGCATCGTGCTTTCAAAATATGAGGGTCACATCCCTTGCGAACTCGTGTTCCAGTCGCTCGACGCTCTGCCAGAGGGCTTCACATGTCCAGAAGGTCGCACTAAGCCTTGGGGCACTAACCACGCATTGATGATGGGTGAAAGCGTAATCAATGAGCCATTCGCCGTGCTCAACTGCGACGACTTCTACGACCGCGACGCCTTCAAGGTGCTTGGCAAGTGGCTTAGCGAACTGCCCGAAGGCTCTACTGGCAAGTATGCTATGGTAGGCTTCCGCGTAGGCAACACTCTCTCCGACAGCGGTACTGTTAGCCGTGGCATATGCGAGAACGACGAGAACCACCACCTCACATCTGTAGTTGAGCGCACAAAGATTCAGCGTTTCGACGGTGTTGTTAAGTATCTTGCCGACGATGGTGAGACATGGGTAGCCATCCCCGACACAACTCCTGTATCTATGAACTTCTGGGGCTTCACTCCCGACTACTTCAAGCACAGCAACGAGTTCTTCAAGCAGTTCCTTTCTGACCCGAAGAACATGGAGAACCCGAAGAGCGAATTCTTCATCCCATTGATGGTAGACAAGCTCATCCACGACGGCACAGCCACTTGCGAGGTGCTCGACACCACATCTAAGTGGTTCGGCGTTACTTATCCAGAGGATCGTCCGGGCGTTGTTGAGAAGTTCCAGAAACTCGCCGACGAGGGTGTATATCCTGAGAAGATGTTCTAAAAGTGTCAACAACACGATTCATCGATATATTTCAAAAAAAGAGATTGTCTACACAGACAATCTCTTTTTTTCTAACGGTTGACACTGAAAAATTAGTACTTTTATACAATTTAAATCCATTTTCTGCGTTATAGATAATAAATGTTATAATATTTAAGCAGATACTGGATTTTGCCAGTCCGACGAAAAAGACAGAAATGAAGAGAATTTTTGATTTTATATTTTCCGCTATATGCCTGGTGGTGTTCGCCCCTCTGTTCGCTATATGTTATGTGGCGATAAGACTGGAGGACGGACTTCCTGTCATCTACCGTCAGGAGCGCATCGGACTGCATGGTAAGCCCTTCTATATATATAAGTTCCGCAGCATGACCCACGACGCCGAGAAGGATGGTCCACAACTGCTGCTCGACGGAGCGTTGAGCGACCCGCGACTCACCAAGACGGGCAAATGGATGCGTGCCCATCACCTCGACGAATTGCCACAGTTGTGGAATGTGCTCAAGGGCGACATGGCTTTCATTGGCTACCGTCCCGAACGCAAATTCTATATCGACCAGATTATGGAGCACAATCCGCGCTATGCCGAACTCTATGCCATTCGCCCCGGAGTTACTTCCTATGCCACTCTGCACAACGGCTACACCGACACCATGGAAAAGATGTTGCGCCGCCTCGACTACGACCTCTACTATCTGGAGCACCAGAGTCTGTGGACCGACATCAAGATTCTCTTCACCACATTCTTACACATCATCTTCGGAAAGAAATTCTGAAGCTAAAAAAGTAATACTAATATACTTGACAAAGTAATATATATTACTTGGCCATTTATATTGATATACTTTGCCTTTTATATCAATATACTTTACAAAGTATGTCAATATACTTTGCCAAGTATGTTTAGATACTTTGCCAAGTATGTAAAGACTACAAGACAAAGATAATATTTCTTATTCAGATATAACACTTTTAATTTTTATTTTCAAGTAGAAAAGCCATATATAGCGGGATTATTATTGTTTGCGGAGCGGTACCCACATTCACATCTCCCAATTTGATAGCTTGCGACACATGATATTTTTCAGGATGTGCAAGGATTGTCTTGGTACTCTTAATGTTTCCATTACTCGCCTTCACCTCTACCAATGTGCACTCACCATTATATCTTGTAACAAAATCTATCTCCAATCCCGAATCCTTACGAAAATAATAGAGTTTGCGATTCAT
>CAKQEI010000028.1 GCA_934230115.1 uncultured Prevotella sp.
CCTCAAGCCTCCAACAGGGCCAACACCATCTTCATGACCACATATTTTATAGGCGGCTCCTTTGGCACCTATTGTGCAGGATTGGCTTGGACGCATGAGGGATGGATGGGCGTGTGTGCAGTGGGAGCAATCTTGGCTGCTATTTCACTCAGTATAACATGTTTTAATGGGAAGAGAATTTAAGGCTTGGCAATAACGATTTTGCTCAAATGTTGTCAAAATATCATTGTCAAATTGTCATTTATAAAACAAGGATGAGGGTGTCCATCAAATGGACACCCCTCCTAATTCTGCATACTTGAAAGGGGTTGGGTTCAACCCAACCCCTTTAGAAAAATGATTGTCGTCGTTTCTCAAAATCCGTGCTATTCGCCGACGAAGCCCGAGCGTTTCATCCGCGAAATTCTTATACGACCAGAATGCTGCGCGTCAATAATCCAAGAGGGAATACAAATAAATCCAAATCGAACGCCAATAACTCAAATACGATACGAGCGGAAATGTGATAAGCGATAATTCTAAGAAAAATCAGAAGAGCTATGCAAATCTAATGATTATTTTCGGTCTTGGCAAATGATTTTTTGCTTATGTTTTGCCTGCCCCACCGCTTTTTGTTACTTTTGCAGTCATGAAAACGAAAGAACTATGCTACATAGCGATTGTGGCTGTATTGGGAATCTCGCTGTTGTCGGGATTCGTTGTAGAAGTGTTTGGAGTTGATTTGGGAAGCATGGCGTGGGTGGCACGCTGGGTGTCATCGCCCGTTGCGTTGGCCATAGGCTTTGCTTTCGCCTTGGTCTTCGGCAAGGCATTCCCCGGTTTCAACAAAACGATGTCGAAGAAACTGTTGCAGTATTCCGTTATCGGACTTGGATTCGGAATGAACGTCAACAAAGCCATTGCCTCGGGTTCGGAGGGAATGCTGTTCACCATCGTCAGCGTGTTCGGCACGCTCGCCTTGGGTTGGCTGTTTGGCAGAAAACTGCTGAAGGTTGACTGGCAGACAAGCTACCTGCTGTCGTCGGGAACAGCCATCTGTGGAGGTTCGGCGATTGCGGCTGTAGGTCCAGTGATTAAGGCTAAGGCAGAGAGCATGTCGGTGGCGTTGGGCGTGGTGTTCATCCTTAATGCCATTGCCCTGTTTGTGTTCCCGTCGATAGGCAGCGCCTTGGACATGACAATGAAGCAGTTTGGCATGTGGGCAGCGATAGCCATTCACGACACGTCGTCGGTGGTGGGAGCAGGAGCGGCCTACGACCAGATGCATCCGGAATTGCTGGCCTCGCAGGGCGTGAGTGCGCTGGAGGTGGCAACTACCATCAAGCTCACACGTGCGCTGTGGATTGTGGTGATAGCATTGGCCACACCGTTCTTCTTCCGCACGAGGCTGGCTGCATCGGGCGAGGGTAAGGCGAAGCCGTGGTATGAGTGTGTGCCGAGATTTATCGTGTGGTTCGTGGTAGCCATTCTCTTCAATACATATATATTAAGCAACGCCTCGCTCATTGGCGACACCGCTGCAACAATGGGCAGCGACTTCAGCGGAGCTGTGAACAAATTGGCAAAACATCTTATCACCCTCTCGCTCTTCTTCATTGGAGCCTCGCTCACAAGAGAGACATTGCGCAGCGTTGGCGTGCGTCCGCTTGTGCAGGGCGTGATGCTGTGGGTGAGCATCAGCGTGATAAGCTTGGGATATATATACTGGGTAGAATAAGGATTTTTTTTAGGGAGTTAAGAAGAAGGAGTTAAGAAGTTTGGGAGCAAACTTCTTAACTCCTTCTTTTTACATTACGCTTATTTCATCCACAAAGAGGAAGGCCGGCTTACCTTTGCCAGGATGCCATTCGGGCAGGCTGTGCTCGGATGTGGCGTGCACTTTCACGTAGCGAGCCTTTGTGGTGTTGAAGTCGAGCTTGTGGGTGTAGATCTTGTCGGCATAGTTCTTGCCAAGAGCAGGAAGAGCCTTTGTGGCAACAGGAGTGAATGTCTTGCCATCGTCCGACACGCTTATCTCGATGTTGCGTGCGTCGAAGATCCACGAGCCTTTGTCGACGAGAGTGTTGAACTCAACGTGCGAGATGTTGCTGGGCTTGTTGAGGTCGACGATAGCCTCAAGGTCGTTGCCAGAGAAGGCAATCCAGCGTCCAGAGCTGAAGATGTTGTCGCCGACGAGACCGTCGGTGAGAGCTGCACCACCGTTGAATGTGTAGTTGCGGTGGGTGGGCTGGAGCAGAGTCACGGCACAGGCAGTGGCCTTGTTGAACTTAATCTCCTTGCGGCTCACGCGGCTCGGCTTGCCGTCGCGGAAGGCAGCGGCGCAGATGTTGGCCGACTTCTGCAGGTGGATGGCACCTGTGTAGAGCTGACTGTTGGCTGTTGGGGTAGAGCCGTCGAGAGTGTAGCGAATCTCGGCGTTGCCCAATGTGGTCATGTGAACCACAATCTCCTGCCACTTAGAGTCGGTGTCTACATGGATGTCCACATTATATATATGCTTGGCATAGTTGTAGCCCAGGCGGTCGTAGATCTTGGTGAGGTCTATGAGGCGGTTGGTGAAGTCGTTGTAGTTCTTAAGCTCGGGCTGGCTCCACTGAATTTCGCTCAGGGCTGCTACGCGGGGCAAAGCCATGTACTGCATCTGCTTGAATGTAGGCATATACTCGGTCCAGATGTTGGCCTGCACGCCAATGATGTGTTTGGCTTCGTCGGCAGTAAGCTCCTTAGGCATAGGCTCGTAGGAGTATACCTTGTCGAGGGGGAGGAATCCGCCTATGGCGATAGGTTCGTTCTCCTTGTCGGCAGCCTGATAGTAGTCGAAGTAGAGATAGGTGTTGGGAGTCATCACCACATCGTGGTTCTGTTTGGCAGCAGCGATGCCTCCTGCCTCGCCACGCCATGACATTACGGTAGCGCCCTCGGCAATTCCTCCCTCAAGAATCTCGTCCCATCCGATGGTGTATCTGCCGAGTGACTTAAGATAGTTGGAAGCGTGGCTTATCACGAAGCTCTGAAGGCGTTCCTCGGCTGTATGACCGTCCTTGGCCTCAAGATGCAGAGCCTTGATGCGTGCCTGGCACTTCGGACATTTCTGCCACTGGGTCTTGGGACACTCGTCGCCACCCACATGTATGTATTTCGAAGGGAACAGGCCTGCAACCTCCTTGAGCACGTCGTCCATGAACTTGAGAGTGTTGTCGTTGCCGGCGCAGAGCACATTGTCGGAAATGCCCCACTTGGTCCACACCTTGTAAGGACCGCCTGTGCAGCCGTATTCAGGATAGGCGGCAAGGGCAGCCTGCATATGGCCTGGGAGGTCGATTTCGGGAACGATGGTGATATAGCGGTCGGCGGCATATTTCACGATTTCGCGAATTTCCTTCTGTGTGTAGAATCCGCCGTATGGTTTGCCGTCGTATTTGCCAGAGTTATGGCCTATGACAGTCTCGTCGCGTTTAGAGCCAATGGTGGTGAGCTTAGGATACTTCTTGATCTCGATGCGCCATCCCTGGTCGTCGGTAAGATGCCAGTGGAAGCGGTTGATGTTGTGCAGGGCGAGCATGTCGATGAACTGACGGATGGAGTCGGCAGAAACGAAGTGGCGCGACACGTCGAGATGAGTGCCACGGTAGGCGAAGCGTGGAGCGTCGCTGATGTTCACGGCAGGAATCTCCACTTGCGAGGCAGTGCCCTTGACAACAGGCAGCGACTTGCGCAAGGTTTGAATGCCGTAGAACACTCCGGCAGCTGTAGAGCCGCTGATGGTGATATTGCTGTTGGCAACATTGATCTTGTAGCCCTCAGCGTTCTTCACGCTCTTGTCGATGCTAAGCACAATGGCAGCTGCGCCTTTGGCAGCTTTGCCAACAACAGGACGAATGCCAGTCTGCTCCTCTATATACATGGCGAGCATGTTGGCGTTGCGCTTCATGTCGGCGCTGTTGTTGGCAATACTGATACAAGTCTTGGCGTTGAGCACGAAAGGAGATGCTGCCGATGCCATCTCAACCTTCTGTGGCATAGGGATGACGTTGAAGTCCGCTTTCTGTCCCATAGCGGTGTTGGGCAGGAGAAAAGCCACGGCGGCAATTGCTCCTGTGAAGATTTTTTGATTCATTTGTTGTTTAAGGGTTTGATTTTGCGATGCAAAGTTACGCATTTTTTGCCGAATATTTTAATAAGTTAGGTGTAATACGAAAAATAATGCCCAATAAATGTTATTTTTTATTCGATATTTCAGTAATTTTGCAGCCTAAAAAGGATAACTATAATTATTATTTGCCAAATGCAAAAGAAAAGAACTATCTCCAAATGGCTGCCCTTGTTGGGGTTGACATTTTGCACATTTGTGTTTAACACATCCGAGTTTATGCCTATAGGTCTGCTTAGCGATATTGCCAACGACTTGAATATCAGCGACGCCCGTGCCGGAATGCTGATTTCGGTTTATGCCTGGGTTGTGGCGTTGATGTCGCTGCCGTTGATGATAATAGTGTCGAAGATGGAGCTTAAGCGTCTGTTGCTGACTATCATTGCTGTCTTTGTGCTGAGTCATGTGGCGTCGGCATTAGCCGAAGGCTACTACACGCTGATGCTCTCGCGAATAGGTGTGGCGTGCTCTCATGCAATATTCTGGTCGATAGTGTCGCCGCTTGCAGTGCGTATAGTGCCCGATGATAAGCGAGCGTTTGCGTTGAGCATGGTGGCCACAGGCTCGTCGATAGCCATGGTTGTGGGTTTGCCGCTCGGACGGGTTGTGGGTCTGTATCTTGGATGGCGCATGACGTTCCTCAGCATAGGAGTAATTTCAGCCCTCATCTTCATATATATAGCAGCAATGCTGCCTAAGGTCCCGAGCAGAGGCAAATTCTCTGTAAAGCGGCTTCCGGCATTGCTCCACAACCGAGTGCTGCTTGGTGTGTTCGTTATGTCGGTGCTTTTCGCCACAGCCCATTATACAGGCTATAGCTATATAGAGCCGTTTCTCGGACGAGTGGCAGGCTTTACGCCAGATATTGTCACCCTTGTGCTCATCGTCTTCGGAGGTTCGGGAATGCTTGGCAGCATAGCCTTCTCAAAATATTATATGTCAAATCCACGACGATTTGTGGCAGTGGCTACAGTTGCTCCTGCCCTGTGCCTGCTTCTGATGCAGGTGTCGGCAGTGAGTCTTGCTTCGGTGCTTGCGGTGTGTGTGGTGTGGGGAGCCATGGCCACGGCATTCAATATCGCCTTCCAGGACAATGTGATGCGCTTTGCGCCTGAAGAGGCCACGTCGGTGGCAATGTCCATATTCTCGGGCATATTCAATTTGGGTATAGGCAGCGGAGCGTATATCGGTGGAGTGGTTGTCACTCATCTGTCGCTTGGCAGCATAGGTTATGCCGGAGGCGTGATAGGACTGTTGGCGGCATTTTATTGTGTTGGACGCCTCTTTCCGAACATGAGGCGCAGGGAGGCAGCACTGATGGCGTGATGTAAAAAATGGCGAAGTATTAAATTTACAACATTTGCCTTCAGTCTCGATTTTTATTCTTACCTTTGTATTTGTAAAATGAGGAATGGGTCAAAACTCTACCGGAAATATACATTGGCGAGTGTTGGCTCTGTCTCATAAAAATAAAGAATATGCATACAAGAGAAGAAAAAATGAAGGCTTTCGGCCGTCTGCTCGACGTGCTCGACGAGCTGCGCGAGAAATGTCCGTGGGATCGCAAGCAGACCAATGAGTCGCTACGACCAAATACTATAGAGGAAACATTCGAGTTGTGCGACGCTCTTATGAAGAACGACGAGCCTAACATCTGCAAGGAGTTGGGCGACGTGCTGTTGCACGTGTGCTTCTATGCCAAGATAGGACAGGAGAAAGAGCAGTTTGACATTGCCGACGTGTGCAACAAGCTCGTCGACAAGCTGATTTTCCGTCATCCACATGTGTATCATCCTTCACAGGTGGGGGCACCAGAGCCTAAGCCTCTGCCTTATGGCGAGAACATGGAGGAGCGCGACGACTCGGAAGAGGTGAAGACAGCCCAACAGGTTATAGAGAACTGGGAACAGATAAAGCTGCGCGAGAAGGACGGCAACAAGCGAGTGCTGTCGGGTGTGCCCGACGCTTTGCCGGCGCTCATCAAAGCCTACCGCATACAGGACAAGGCTCGCAACGTTGGATTTGACTGGGAAGACAAGGGCGACGTGTGGGGCAAGGTGCGCGAGGAGCTGGGCGAGCTTGAAGTGGAGCTGCGCAAGGAGGACAAGGAGCACTCTACAGAGGAGTTTGGCGACTTCCTCTTCTCGCTTATCAACGCCGCACGTCTCTACAAAATTAATCCCGACACGGCACTCGAAAAGACCAACGCCAAATTCATACGCCGATTCAACTATATCGAGGAACATTCCATACGCATAGGCAAACCGCTGAAGGACATGACGCTCGGCGAGATGGACAAGCTGTGGGAAGAGGCGAAGAGAGCGGAGAAGAACTTGAAATAAAACAACATAACCATAACTATTATGAAAAACCTTGGATTTGTTTTTGCGTCGCTGATGCTGTTGGTGTTGGCAGGATGCAACTCGAAGAAAGAAAAGCCGAACCTCCAGGCGAATGATGTGGAGGAGGTGGCCGACTCTACTGTGTATGGCGTTTGCGGAGAAGGAACTTCGATGCACTCGCTCGAACTTATAACCGATACTGGCGACACGCTGACATATACTATTCTCGACGCTGAGGCCGACATGGACGGCATGGTGACGGGAGGTGGTTTGGTGTCGCACGTGGAAGGTGGACTCATGGCTGGCGACAAGGTGGCTGTCACAGGGCAGAAGGTTGACGGGGAGCTTATTGCCGACAAGGTGATAAACGTGACGTCGCTCCTTGGTCACTGGACAAGCATTGACAAGAACTTCGAAATAGAGGAGGGCGGAACTGTGCGCTCAAGCGTTAAGGCAGAGTCGAACCCATGGACCTCATGGAAGATTCTGAACGGACGCCTACTGCTCAACCGCGACACGTTCAACATCAATTCGCTTGGCGCCGACTCGCTGTATATCGAGAACGACAAGGGAATATACACGTTCAAGAGACAGAAATAGAAAATATAAAAAAATAGTCAGTTGTCACATTGATAATATGGAACCATTCAAAATCCACATACTTGGCTGTGGCTCGGCTCTGCCAACGCTGCGCCACAACCCTTCGTCGCAGGTTGTAGAGCTGCGTGGCAAGCAGTTTATGATTGATTGTGGCGAAGGCACGCAGACCCAGATGCGACGCTCGCGAATAGGCTTCAACAAGATAGTGGCTATATTCATATCGCATATTCACGGCGACCATTGCTTTGGGTTGATAGGTATGTTGTCGTCGTTCGGACTACTGGGCCGCACTATGCCTCTCGCCATATATGCTCCTAAGGATTTCAAGCCAGTGTTCGATATGCTGCTTTCGACATTCTGCACCGACTTCGACTACGAGATACAATTTCACGCCATCGACACCACAAAGCAACAGGTGATATATGAGGACAGGAGTCTGACGGTGGAGTCGGTACCGCTGAAGCATCGGTTGCCGTGTTGCGGATTCATGTTTCGCGAGAAACCCACATTGCCCCATATACGCCGCGACATGATCGACTTCTATCATATACCCACTTCGCAGATAAACAACATCAAGAATGGGGCGTCGTGGATAGATGAGGAGGGACGCGAGATTCCAAACTCACGGCTTACAACTCCTGCCGACCCAGCTCGAAGCTATGCCTATCTGAGCGACACTTGCTATCTGCCCGGCTTGGCGAAGAGAGTGGAGGGAGTGACGTGCATGTATCATGAGTCGACCTACAGTACAGCCGACGAGGAACGCGCTAAAATGTATTTTCACAGTACGGCGGCACAGGCGGCACAGGTGGCACACGACGCTCATGCCAAACAGCTGCTTCTGGGACATTACAGTTCGAAATACGACAACGAGCAACTGCTGCTCGATGAGGCAAAGAGCGTGTTTGAAAACTCGGTGCTGAGCAATGAGGGAATGACTGTGGAAGTGAAGTAAACGCTTAATAAGGCTGATGAAAATCCAGGAAACAGACCCTAATGGTTAATTAATCTTAACTAAGATGTGTCTGTTGCTTGATATAAAAACAGGTTATTGAAAAAATCCATATCTTTGCATATGGAATAACGTGTAAACTAAAATAACGTGTAAATATTAACTAATTGGTAGATTATGATAAAATATATACTCTCTTTGTTTATTCTTGCAGCCTTGAGCTTTACACCATCGGTGGAGGCAACGGCGAGCAACATGATGGAAGTGGAACTTATTGACAACGATTTTGCCAAAGTTGTGATTACAGTCAATGGCTCGACCCTGCGCGTAACAGGAGCCGAGGGCATGACCCTGTGTATTTATAATATCGCAGGCGGACAGCCCGTGGTGAAGTCGAAGATTGACAGTCAGGACAAGAGCTTTGACCTGAACCTCTCCAAGGGTGTGTATATTGTGCAGGTTGGCAATAAGGCAACCCGTAAGATTGTGATTAAGTAATTGGTTTAGGTTTTTGGATACTACAGTTGTGAATATTCAAAAAATCCTGTTTTCGTTTCTTCTCTTGATAGGAGTGCTTAGCTCGTGTCAAGAGAAGAAATTTCATGTGTCTGTATCGCTCGACTCTTTTGCTGATATGGCCAACTCTACCTATAAGATAGATGCGGAGAAGTTAAGCGAGAACATCAACCGTGTAGTGATGGCCGACTCCGACCGCGAGACCGCCGATATTCATGCTCGTCGCCATTATCTTAATGGAGGCCGACTGGTGTGGGTGACGCGCGATGGAGTGTCGTCGAAGGCAGACAGTCTTGTGGCTTATCTTGCCACTGTGGATTCAATAGGTTTCTCGCGCGACAAGTTTTGTTATTCGACACTTGTTGGTGATTTGCAAAGAGTGCGGAGCCTTGACTTCGACAAGGATGAGGACAGCCGTAACAATATAAATAAGGTGTATGCCCGTTTGGAGTATAACCTTACAAAGGCTTTTTTGCGCTATACCGAGGGAATGCGTTTCGGCTTTGTCAACCCCTCCGATGTTTTCAATCGTCTTGATGTGCGCGACAGCGACTCTGTGCGGGTGAGCTACCGTTCGCTATACGATGTGCCTACAAAGCGTGCCGACAAGGATTTTGTGGCTGAGGCTTTTGGTGTTATGGCGAAGGACGATGCTTCGGTGGGCGATTTCCTCAAGAAGTCGTATCCCGAAAATCCACTCTACAATAAGTTCTTGAAGCGTCTTGCCCTACCTTTGTCGGCTGACGAGCGCCGACTTGTGCTTTGCAACATGGAGCGAAGCCGTTGGCGTCATGGCGACTATCCGCAGATGCACAAGAAGTATGTGCTGATAAACATTCCATCGCTGCATCTTGATGCTGTTGACGGCAATGAGTGGCTGACCATGCGTATAGGTCTTGGTAGCTTGGAAACGAAGACACCACTGCTCACAAGCCGCGTGAAGCGCATGGACTTCAATCCGCAGTGGATTATACCTAAGAGCATCATCAAGAAATCGGTGCGCCAACATGCAGGCAGCCGTGGCTATTTCGACAGTCATGACTACTTCATACAGCAACGGTCGACAGGTCGTGAGGTAGACCCGGCTACAGTTACGGGCAACATGCTCATGAGCAGCGATTATCTCGTGATACAGCGTGGAGGCGAAGGCAATGCGCTCGGACGCATCATCTTCCGATTCGACAACAACTTCTCTATCTACATGCACGACACGTCCAACCGTGGTGTGTTTGCACGTGGCGACCGTAGTGTGTCGCATGGTTGCATACGTGTGGAGAAGCCCTACGAACTGGCGGTGTTTATGCTTAAGGACAAGGACGAGAAGCTTATGGAGAAGATGAAATACTCGATGACTGTGAAATACGGCAGGCATAGGACTGACGACGACGATGTTAACGACCCGATAAACCGTAAACTGATGATACGCAGTCAGAAAGTAGACCCGCAAGTGGCATTGTTCATCACCTACTATACGCTCTATCCTAATGCCGAAGGCTCATTCGTAAGATATAGCGACATTTATGGCTTCGATCCCGTGATATACGGACGAATAAAAAAGTATTTATAAAAAAAACCTATAAAAGTGCAGGACAAGAATACGATGCAGCACAAGATGGATGATGCGGAAAAGCGGAAACTGTTCGCGTCGATAGTGCCCCAGTATAGCGAGAAGCTGTATTGGACAGTACGTCGTATTGTGCTCGGACATGACGACGCCAACGATGTGCTACAGAATGTGTTCATAAAGGCATGGAAGGGGTTGGATGAATTTCAAAACCGCTCCAATCTTTCCACATGGCTCTATAGGATAGCCGTCAACGAGTCGCTCGACTTCCTGAGGCGCAAGAAGGAGGTGGCGTCGATAGACACGGCTGAGAATGCGGGGGTTGCCAACAGGCTTATGGCTGACGACTATTTCGACGGCGACATGGCACAGGCTCTGTTGCAGGAAGCCATCGCCACTCTGCCAGAGGTTCAGCGTGTGGTGTTCAACCTGCGCTACTACGACGAAATGAAATATTCCGACATAAGCCAGATGCTCAACACGACTGAGGGAGCGTTGAAGGCCAGCTACCATATAGCTGTGAAAAAGATAGCGGCGTTTATGAAGGCGCATGAATGAATAAAGAAGATGTTTTTATTTCTTAGCGTTTAAACCTTCGCATGATTGTTGCGTCAAACTAACAAACAATAAATACACACGTATGGAATCTGATGAGAAATACATAGAAGCACGTTTAGGCAAGAAGTCGCCATTTGTGGTGCCTGAAGGCTATTTCGACAATCTCGCACAGTCGATTGTCGATAACGTGGCGTCGGCTAATATTGCTGACAAAAAAAATGATGCAGATGTTGATCCCGTTGCAGATATAGGTCCAGTCGCAGACGTTTATGACGACGGACAGGCAAAGGTAGTTAAGCTCAGCTGGTGGCATCGTTATAGGGTGCGCATTGCTGCAGCGGCATGTATTGCCTTTGCTGTGGCGGGCTTGTCGTCTTATTTCGCATTGTCGTCGGCCGACAGCAATGGCGGTATGCATGTGGCCATTCATGGCGAACATGCTGTTGAAAGCCAGACATCAAGCAGCATGAGTGATATGGAGATAGACTATACCATGCTCGACAACGACGACATCTACTCGCTTGTGGCAAGCAATTAAAAATATTATTGATAGATTATGACAATAAAGAAATACATATTCCTTGTCATTGTGACATTGTGCAACATCTTGGCTTCGGCACAGGAGCACAAGAAGTTTGACCCCGCAAAGTTCGAGGCCGACCTTGAACAGTTTATCACTACAGAGGCTGCGTTGACCCCAAAGGAGGCAGAGGATTTCTTTCCGCTCTACCGTGAGATGCGCAATAAGCAGTTTGCTTATATGGGCGAGGAGCGTCGACTGCGCCATATAGACACAAGCGACGACAAGGCTTGTGCCGAGGCAATACGCCGACGCGACGCCAACGACCTCGATATAAAGAAGTTGCAGCAGACGTATCATAATAAGTTTATGCGTGTGCTTTCGCCTTCGAAAGTGTTTAGAGTGCTTAGAGCGGAGGATAAGTTCCATCGCCAGTTGTTCAACCGCCATATGAAGAAAGGAAAAAATGGACATGGCAAATAGATATTTTGTGACATTTGCCTATGACGGCACCAATTATCATGGTTGGCAGATACAGCCCAATGGCAACAGTGTGCAGGAGGAGTTGCAGAAGGCTCTGTCTACAATATTGCGCGAGACAATAGAGGTAGTGGGAGCCGGACGTACTGATGCCGGTGTGCACGCACGCCATATGGCTGCCCATTTTGAGACGGAGCGTGAGATAGACTGCGCACAGTTGGCTTATAAGCTCAACCGACTCTTGCCGAGAGACATTTCAGTGGACAAGGTGTTTGCTGTGGCTCCATACATGCACGCTCGATTCAGTGCAACTCTACGCACTTATCATTATTACATACACACACGCAAGAACCCCTTTCTGCGACAGTATTCGTGCGAGCTTCACTATGACCTCGACTTTGAGCTTATGAACGAGGCAGCATCGCACCTGCTTCAGGTGGAGGACTTCGGAGCTTTCTGCAAGGCACATACCGACGTGAAGACAACATTATGTAATGTGACTGAAGCCATCTGGACACGTGACGGCGAGGATGCTTGGCACTTCCGCATATCTGCCAACCGATTTCTGCGAAACATGGTGCGTGCCGTGGTTGGTACACTTATCGAAGTAGGCAGGCATCGCATGACCATAGAGCAGTTTGACCGTGTTGTTGCAAGCGGTAGCCGCTCAAAAGCAGGTGAGAGTATGCCAGGTAACGCTTTGTTTCTGGAGGAAGTGAGGTATTGAGAAGAATAAAACAAAATAGTAATCCCAATGTGGTTGATATTAGCTTTTTGCTCAGCGGCGTTGCTGGGCTTTTATGATGTTTTCAAGAAACTGGCGTTGCGAGGCAATGCCGTGCTCCCCGTGTTGTTTCTCAACACAATGATTTGTTCGCTGCTATTTCTTCCTTTCATCCTGCTCTCGTCGTGTACGGGACTGCTCGACGGAAGCACTTTCTATGTGGAGGCTTGCGGATGGGCTGAACACAAATACATAGTGCTTAAGGCACTTATAGTATTGTCGTCGTGGGTGTTTGGCTATTTTGCCATGAAGAATCTGCCAATAACCATTGTTGGGCCCATCAATGCCACACGTCCGGTGATGGTGCTTGTGGGCGCGATGCTTGTTTTTGGCGAGCGCTTGAACCTTTGGCAATGGTGTGGTGTGCTGCTTGCCATAGTTTCCTTCTTCCTTTTAAGCCGAAGCGGAAAGAAGGAAGGTGTGGACTTCCGACACAACAAATGGGTATTCTCGTTGGTGCTTGCAGCCGTGTTGGGAGCCGTGAGCGGACTCTACGACAAGTATCTCATGGCTCCGCCAGAGAATGGAGGAGTGGGACTGAGCCGCATGGTGGTGCAGAGCTGGTACAACATCTATCAGCTCTTCATGATGGGACTCACCATGTTGCTGATATGGTGGCCAACACGCAAGAAGACAACACCGTTTCAATGGCGTTGGAGCAT
Source organism: uncultured Prevotella sp. (assembly GCA_934230115.1). Lineage (GTDB taxonomy): Bacteria > Bacteroidota > Bacteroidia > Bacteroidales > Bacteroidaceae > Prevotella. The sequence goes on from CAKQEI010000028.1 coordinate 13,129, forward strand.
TATCTTCATAAGCATATTCCTAAGCATAGCCGACTTCGTGTATTTCTACGCACTCAGCCTTCCTGGCGCAATGATAAGCATTGTGTCGATGGTGCGCAGGGGCAGTGTAGTGGTGAGCTTCTTCTGCGGAGCGGCAGTGTTCAACGAGAAAAACCTCAAAAGCAAGGCTGTTGACATGCTGCTTGTGTTGCTTGGAATGATATTCCTATATATAGGAACACGATAATAGGAATGAGGGTTTGTCGAAACATTAGTGGTAGTAATTGCTGATGTTTTGACAAACCTTCATTATTTGTGTAATAATGCTACATAAAAAACCAAACGACTTACGATTTAGCGTTTTTTATTAATAACGTTCTGCTTTTTTCAATATAAAGTAGTAACTTTGTAGGCAAATCGAAATTTTATAAGCATTAATATATATGGCACGAAACATCTTCAAAGGATTGGGCATAGCTCTGGTAACACCGTTTACTGTAAGCGGTGAGGTTGACTACAAGGCAATCCAGCGTCTTGTGGAGTATCAAATTCAGAATGGAGCCGATTTCCTTTGCATACTTGCAACAACCGGCGAGACACCATGTCTCTCGGCTGAAGAGAAAAACAACATCAAGAAACTCGTAATCGAAACCAACCGTGGACGTCTGCCTATCCTCATGGGATGTGGCGGCAACAACACACGTGCCGTTGTAGAAGAACTAAAGACAAGCGACTGGACCGGCATTGACGGTGTGTTGAGTGTTTGTCCTTTCTACAATAAACCTTCGCAGGAAGGTCTTTACCAGCACTTCAAGGCCATTGCCGAGGCAAGTCCGTTGCCGGTGGTGCTGTATAATGTGCCTGGCAGAACAGGTATCAACATGAAGTCGGATACTACTGTGCGCCTTGCCCGCGACTGCGAGAACATCGTAGCCATTAAGGAGGCAAGCGGAAGCCTTGAGCAGGTAGACGAGATAATAAAGAACAAGCCAGAGCGTTTTGATGTAATCAGTGGCGACGACGCACTCACCTTCTCTATGGTGGCAAGCGGAGCAGCAGGAAGCATCTCTGTGATAGGTAATGCCCTGCCCAAGGAAGTCTCGCGCATGATACGCTTGGAGTTCCGTGGTGAGTATGAGTCAGCACGCACCATCCACCACCGTTTCACCGAGCTGTATTCGCTACTTTTTGTGGATGGCAATCCCGCAGGAGTTAAGGCTTTGCTTCACGAGATGGGATTCATCGAAAATGTGCTTCGTCTGCCTTTGGTGCCTACACGCATCACAACGTTGCAGAAGATGACAGAAATTCTTAAGACATTGAAAATATAATAAAGATGGCGCTTTGAAGAGAGAAGCTATCATATTTCTTTTTGCTGGTATTGGTACCATTGCCTTGTTGCTGCTCAATCTTTTCAGTGGAGCAGTCAGTATTCCCGTGTCCTCGGTTTTAAGGATACTCAGCGGGGGCGATGTTGCCAATGCCAGTTGGCGTTTTATCATACTTGAGTCGCGCTTGCCACAATCGCTTACGGCTCTCTTTGCAGGAGGAGCGTTGTCGGTGTGCGGATTGCTTATGCAAGCCGTGTTTCGCAATCCGCTTGCCGACCCCTCAATACTTGGCGTGAGCAGTGGTTCAGGTCTTGGCGTTGCCCTTGTCTTGCTGTTGTTTGGTGGTGGCATAGGTGTTGGAAGCATCAGTATGGGTGGTTTTGTGGCTGTGCTTGTGGCCGCTTTTATAGGGGCCATAGCTGTGACTGCCATCATGCTTGTGCTGTCGAGGATGATACGCAGCAATGCTATGCTGCTTATAATGGGCGTTATGACAGGCTATTTGTCGTCGTCGGCAATAATGCTGCTCAACTATTTTTCCTCTGCCGACGGCATCCGTTCGTACATGCTTTGGGGAATGGGCAATTTCGCAAGCGTGTCGTTGGAGCGTTTGCCGCTGTTCGTAGTTGTCACGTCGTCGTGTATGGTGGTGTCGGTGTTGCTTGTCAAACCCCTCAACATTCTTTTACTTGGCAGTCAATATGCACGCAACCTTGGAGTAGACACTCGCCGCCTGCGCAATGGAGTGCTGCTACTTACGGGATTGATAACTGCTGTGACAACTGCCTTTTGTGGTCCGATAGCTTTCATTGGTCTTGCAGTGCCGCATATAGCCAGACTCTTGTTGCGTACCGACGACTATCGCCAACTTCTACCAGCCACTATGCTTGCGGGCATGATAGTGGCTTTGCTGTGTAATTTCGCATGCACCCTGCCCTCAGACGGTGGAGTGCTGCCTGTTAACACTCTCACACCGATAGTGGGAGTGCCCGTAATCCTGTACATTATGCTTAGAAAACATCTATAAAAACAATGAACGAAAAAGAACGTATATTATACCTGCGACAGCAGCTTCATGAGCACAACTACAAATACTATGTGCTCAACCAACCAGAAATATCCGACCAGGACTTCGATATGCTCATGCACGAGTTGCAGGAGCTGGAGTCGCGTCATCCCGAAATGGCCGACCCAAATTCGCCTACACAGCGAGTTGGCAGCGACCTTAACCAGAACTTTACACAGGTAGCTCATAAGTATCCTATGCTTTCGCTTGCAAATACCTACAACGAGCAGGATGTAGCTGACTGGTATGATTCGGTGAAGCGAGGACTCGACGGAGAGGACTTTGAGGTGTGTTGCGAGATGAAGTACGATGGATTGTCAATCTCGCTCACATATATCGACGGTAAACTTGTGCGAGGTGTGACGCGAGGCGATGGAGTTCATGGCGACGATGTCACAGCCAATGTCAAAACCATACGCGCCATTCCGCTTGTGCTGAAAGAGGGTAGTGGCTATCCGCAGGAGTTCGAGATACGTGGCGAGATACTTATGCCATGGAATGTGTTCGAGCGACTTAATGCCGAACGCGAGGCTGCCGAAGAGCCACTCTTCGCCAATCCGCGCAATGCAGCAAGTGGAACATTGAAAAGTCAGAACTCAAAGCTTGTGGCAAGCCGACAGCTTGACGCTTACCTTTATTATCTGCTTGGTGACACATTGCCATCGGATGGGCATTACGAGAATCTTGAAACTGCTGCAACATGGGGATTCAAGATATCTGAGGGTATGAAGAAGGTAAAGAAACTCCAGGAAATTTACGATTATATAAACTATTGGGATACAGAGCGCAAGAACCTGCCAGTGGCAACCGATGGCATTGTGCTTAAGGTTAATTCTCTGCGTCAGCAGCGTGCGCTCGGATATACTGCCAAGTCGCCGCGATGGGCCATTGCCTATAAGTTTAAGGCAGAGCAGGCTTGCACACGACTCAATGAGGTGACGTATCAGGTGGGACGTACAGGTGCTGTGACTCCGGTGGCTAATATGGATGCGGTGCAGTTGGCTGGAACTGTTGTTAAGCGAGCAACACTCAACAATGAGGATTTCATACGCAACTTCGACCTTCATATAGGCGACTATGTGTATGTGGAAAAGGGTGGCGAGATAATCCCCAAGATTGTGGGGGTGGCATTGGATAAGCGTCCTGAGAATGCAGAGCCGGTGAAGTTTATAGATGTATGTCCAGAATGCGGCACCCCGCTTGTGCGTTACGATGGCGAGGCTGCCCACTATTGTCCTAACGACACAGGTTGTCCGCCACAGATAAAAGGCAGGATAGAGCATTTTATAGCTCGCAGAGCTATGAATATCGACTCGCTTGGTCCGGAGACGGTTGACGAGTACTATCGTTGTGGCTTGGTGCACAACATAGCCGACCTCTACAACATACGTGTGCAGGACATAAATGGTGCAGGCAATCGCGAACGTTCGGCACGAAAGATAGTAGAAGGCATTGCCAAGTCGAAGGAAGTGCCTTTCGAGCGTGTAGTGTTTGCCCTTGGCATACGCTTTGTGGGCGAGACATCGGCGCGTCTGCTCTCACGTCATTTCAAGACAATGGATGCCCTGCAGTCGGCAACAATGCAGCAGCTTATGGAGGTCGACGGTGTTGGCGAGGTGATTGCCAAGAGTGTGATTAGCTATTTCAGTAATCCTGTTAACAAGGAGATTGTGGAGCGTCTGCGTTCCTATGGGCTAAAGATGCAGCTGACAGAGGAGCAGATAAGTGGGGCTACCGACACGCTTGCAGGCAAATCGATAGTCATCAGTGGTGTGTTTACGAAGCACAGTCGCGACGAATACAAAGCTCTTATTGAGCAGAATGGAGGCAAGAATGTAGGTTCCATCAGCGGCAAGACTTCCTTTATTCTCGCTGGCGACAATATGGGTCCGTCTAAATTGCAGAAAGCCGAGAAGCTTGGCATTCCATTGGTCGACGAGGATACATTCCTCGAAATGATTGGTGGTGGAGATGTGGTCAATGAGACAGCAGGGGAAAAGCCGAAAATTGAAGGTGATGGACAACTGTCTTTGTTTTAACAATAAAGTAGCTGTTTTAAATAATAAAGATGATGAAAGTAGAAGTTTCAACTGAGATGCACGCTGTTTGCCCCGATTTTGTGGGGGCGTGCATCACTGCAAACATAAAGAATACGGAGTATTCGGCAGATTTGTGGCGAGAAATTGATGCTCTTGGTGATGAGTGTCGCCAGACGCTGACTACAGAATCGCTCAAGACAATGGAGTCGATACAAGCCACACGCCGCATATACAAGCTCTGTGGTAAGGACCCATCGCGCTATCGTCCGTCGGGCGAGGCTCTTGTGCGTCGTGTGCTTCAGGGCAAGAAGCTCTATCAGATAGACACGCTCGTAGACTTGATAAATCTTGCAAGCATGAAGTTTGGCTACAGCATAGGGGCGTTTGATGCCGACAAGTTCAGAGGCGAAACGCTTACTCTTGGCATAGGTAGAGAGGGAGAACCTTATGAGGGCATCGGTAGAGGAATGCTTAATATTGCAGGTCTACCGGTTTATCGCGACTCTACCGGAGGTGTCGGCACACCAACGAGTGATAATGAGCGCACTAAGGTGACATTGGCAACCACTCATCTGCTTGTGCTTGTAAATGGATACGACGGCAGCGAGCAGGGAGTGACCGACACGGCAGAATACATCATGCAGCTTATAGACAAGTATTGCGAAGCTCAAAATAGCGCATACTATATATATAAGTAGGATGGCTGTAGCGTGATATTTTGCTTATTGTGATAATAAAAAGTAGGAATATTAAACACTAATAATTAAACAACAATAAAATGGGAATAGTAATAGGCATTGACGTAGGTATAAGTACAACCAAGATAGTTGGAATCGACGAGAAGGGCAAAGTGCTCTCGCCTATACGCATACGTGCCACCGACCCTGTGACTTCGCTTTATGGAGCATTCGGCAAATATCTTCACGAGAATCATATTCAACTTGCCGACGTGGAGAAAGTGATGCTAACAGGTGTGGGCAGTGCTTATATCAATGAGCCGGTATATGGCTTGCCAACAGAAAAGGCCGAGGAATTTATTGCTGATGGCTTGGGCGCGCGTTATGAGACAAAGCTCGACCGTATGCTTGTGGTAAGTCTTGGTACGGGCACTTCTATCGTGAAGTGCGACGGCAACGACATAAAACATATCGGAGGAATTGGTATTGGTGGTGGAACTCTTCAGGGACTTTCGCGCCTTTTGCTCAAGACCGACGACATAAAGCAGGTAGCTGCCCTTGCCGAGGAAGGCGACATATCCCACATCAATGTTTTGATTAAGGATATATGTGCCAATCCATTGCAGGGACTGCCTCTTGATGCCATTGCCTCACTCTTTGGCAACGCCAAGACCAATGCCTCGCGCGAGGACATAGCTTTGGGATTGATATGGATGTGTCTGCAGTCTATATGCAGCGCAACCATACTGTCGTCGTTGGGTAGTGGCATAAAGGATTTTGTGATGATTGGCAATCTCACTCTGCTTCCACAGTGCCAGCGTGTGTTTCCTGCAACAGAGCGTCTTTATGGGGTGAAGTTCAGAATTCCTCATTACTCAGAGTTCTGCACAGCCATAGGCGCCGCATTATGTTATCGAAATATAGAACAATAATGGGGGGTAAATGCCCAATTTGGGCATTTGTCTGATTTTTTTTATAAGATGTTAAAACAAATTTCTTGTAAAGATACGAAATTTAAATAAATATGACTACCTTTGCAGGGTTCAAACGTAGAGTTAAAAATGCGTAGAGCAAAATAGGAGAATAAAGTTAATAAAAAAACAGATAATAACCCTCCCTTCTATAAATAGAAGAGCAAAAACTAAGTTAAAGTAGAATGAAACTATTCAGTTCCTTTTTCAATTGGTATTTCGGCAGAAATGCTTTGCCGTATTGGTGCATCGTGATATTCGATTTCGTGGTGTGTCTGTTTGGTGGTTTGTTCATCATGTGGCTTCGCAACCCGATGTCATCTATGTTGGATTTTATGCCTCAGTTGTTGAATACCCTCCTCGTGTTTGGAGTTGGTAACGTTATTGGCTACCGTGTGTTCCATACCTACTCAGGCATTCTGCGCTACTCACAGTTTGTCGATCTTCTTCGTGTAGTGTATGCGAGTGTCTTCTCTCTTGTATTGGCATTATGTTTCAACTATGTTGTGGTGAACTTTGGTTTGGACGAAACGTTCAAGCCTTTGACGGGCAGCATGGTAGTGGTTATCTATATTTTTACGGCAGCTCTTATGTGCTTTGCACGTGTGCTCATACGCACATTGTTTGAGAATATGCTCATCGGCAAGAATGCTAAGAATATCTTGATATATGGTACACACGCCGGAGCTATGGCTATGACAAGTGAGATACGCAATGTGAAGCCAGTGAAATACATCATCCGCGGATATATAGGCGACAGCAAGCCTCATTATAAAGAGCGAATGATGGGCAAGCGCATTTATTCCACACATGAGGATTTGCTTTCAGTTATAAAGGAGCAGAATATCCAGGCTGTGATGGTAAGTCCGCTGAAGCAGGCTCTCTTCATGAAGAACCGAGAGTTTCAGGACCTGCTTATCAATGCTGGAGTAAAAATATATGTAGCACAGAATGCTGAGTCGTGGAGCAAGCACCAGGATGTCAACGAGCACGTGCAGATGCGTGAGGTGAAGATTGAAGACTTGCTTCCGCGCGACGAGATACAGGTGGACATGGAGAAGGTGGGAGCTTTGCTTAGTGGCAAGAAGGTGCTCATCACAGGTTCTGCTGGTAGTATAGGCTCGGAGATGGTGCGTCAGATAGCCATCTACAAGCCTTCGGAGATGATGCTTATCGACCAGGCTGAGACACCTCAGCACGATGTGCGCCTGATGATGATGAAAGATTATCCCGAGATTCTTGCACACACTGTTGTGACAAGCATCTGCAAGAAAGACCGCATGGAGGAAATCTTCAGCACTTTCAAGCCTGATTATGTTTTCCATGCCGCTGCCTACAAGCATGTGCCTATGATGGAGGACAACCCAAGCGAGAGTGTACAGAACAACGTCTGGGGCACAAAGGTAATAGCCGACCTTAGCGTGAAGTACGGCGTTAAGAAGTTTGTGATGATTTCTACCGACAAGGCAGTCAATCCAACTAATGTAATGGGATGTTCTAAGCGAATCTGTGAGATTTACGTTCAGAGTCTCGACAAGGCTATTAAGGATGGTAAAGTAAAGGGTGTCACACAGTTTGTAACAACACGTTTCGGCAATGTGCTTGGTTCAAATGGCTCGGTGATTCCTTTGTTCCGCAAGCAGCTTGCAGCGGGAGGACCTCTCACCGTTACTCATCCTAAGATTATCCGTTTCTTCATGCTCATTCCTGAGGCATGTAAGTTGGTGCTTGAGGCTGGTACTCACGGCAAGGGTGGCGAGATATTCGTGTTCGATATGGGTGAGCCTGTACGTATCGCCGATCTTGCAAAGCGCATGATCTTGCTTAGTGGAGCAAAGAACGTGGAGATTAAGTACACTGGATTGCGCGAGGGTGAGAAGCTCTACGAGGAAGTGCTTAACGAGAACGAGAACACTCTTCCTTCATTCCACAAGAAGATTCGCATCGCTATGGTGCGCAGCTACGAGTATGAGGAAGCTGAGCGCGAGCTTGAGGAGCTTCGCGACATTGCCTCTAAGTACGATGATATGGAGACTGTGCGCAAGATGAAGGAGATTGTGCCTGAGTATGTCAGCAAGCATTCTCGTTACGAAGTACTCGACAAGAAGGACTAATTCTATACATTATTATAGTATCTGAGGCACTTGCCATGATGTTGCTTGCCGTAAGGCTGGTAGCATCGGGGCAAGTGCTTTTTTTTGTGTTCACCATAATCTTGATAGTATTATCCCATAATACATAAAACCCTTAATCGGATAATTAGTAACTTTGCAAGCATGGAAAAGAAGATATTGCCCGTTATGGGTATGATGTGCGCTGGATGTAGCGCAAATGTTGAGCGCAAGCTCAAGGCTATTGACGGAATAAAGACGGTGGCGGTGTCGCTGCCTGGTCGCACCGTAATGGTGGAATACGACGAAAAGCAAGTCACACCTGCCGACATGAAGCAGGTTATCGACTCTGCCGGCTACGAGCTTATAATCGACGAGGACACACGTGTCGACGCACTTGAAAAGAACAGCTACCGGTTGTTGTTGAAGCGAATGTCGCTGTCGTGGCTCTTCTCTTTGCTCACGATGTCGGTGTCGATGGGGTGGATAGCTGTGGGAGGTCGCGATGCGGCCAATCAGACAATGCTCATCATTTCGCTGGTCAACATCATCTATTGCGGCAGACAGTTCTATGTTAACGCATGGCGACAGCTTATGCACCGTTCTGCCAACATGGACACACTTGTTGCCATGTCCACCATGATATCATTTCTCTTCAGCGTGTTCAACACCTTTTGGGGCGACAGCTTTTGGGGAAAGCGTGGCATAGAGTGGCACACCTACTACGATGCCTCGGTTATGATTATCACCTTTGTGCTTACAGGTCGCTCGCTTGAGGAGCGTGCCAAGAAGTCTACGGCTTCTGCCATACGCTCGCTAATGGGGCTTGTGCCCAAGCAAGCCCATGTTGTAAGTTTTGATAGTGTGAATGATGTGCCCATAGCAGCAGTGGGCGTGGGCGACATTGTCGAGGTGCGCAGAGGCGAGAAGGTGCCAGTCGACGGCACTGTAAGCGAGGGTGAGGGTTATGTCGACGAGTCGATGATTTCGGGTGAGCCAGTGCCTGTGGTCAAGCATAAAGGCTGCCGTTTGCTTGCTGGCACAGTTGTGAGCGAGGGTGTTTTGCGTTTCCGTGCCGAGCAGGTAGGGCGCAAGACAATGCTTTCCAATATCATACGCACAGTTCAAGAGGCTCAAAGCTCCAAGGCACCCGTACAGAGTGTTGTCGACAAGATGGCTCTTGTGTTTGTGCCATGTGTGTTGGGCATTTCTCTGCTCACGTTTGTCGTGTGGTTTATGGTTGGAGGCGACTCCATGTTGCCCCAGGCTCTGCTCTCGGCAGTATCGGTGCTTGTGATAGCCTGTCCGTGTGCCATGGGCTTGGCTACGCCTACTGCACTCATGGTTGGCATAGGCAAGGCGGCTCAGAAAGGCATACTTGTGAAGGACGCTACCGCTGTAGAGCAGTTGTGCAAGGTGGATGCTCTCGTTATCGACAAGACAGGCACACTCACCATACCAAATAAGAATGTTGATTTCAAGTCGTCGGAGAGTATTGCGCTTGAGGATCGTGAACAGTTGAAGCCTCATGCCGTCGAGGCCATCAGCCTATTGCGCCAGCGTGGCATAGAGGTGTGGATGATGAGTGGCGACAAGGAGGAGGCTGCCGCTTATTGGGCTAAGAAGGCAGGCATAAGCAACTGGAAGAGCTGTTGCATGCCACAGGACAAGGAGAATATTGTGCGCCAGTTGCAATCGCAAGGCAGAAAGGTTGCGATGGTAGGCGATGGCATCAACGATTCGCAGGCACTTGCCATAGCCGACGTAAGCATAGCAATGGGGCGTGGCACCGATGTTGCGATGGATGTGGCACAAGTGACACTTATGGGTGATGACCTGCGTCGCATAGTCGATGCCTGCATGTTGTCGCGTCATACAGTAGGCATGATTCGCCAAAATCTTTTCTGGGCATTCGTGTATAATATAATATGTATACCGTTGGCTGCAGGATTGCCACGCGCCTTTGGCTTTGACTTCCAGATAACGCCAATGTGGGCAAGTGGGCTCATGGCCATGTCGAGTGTGAGCGTAGTGACGAATAGTCTGAGGCTTAAGTTGCTCAAGTAGGCAGGCTGTAATATATCATCTTAGGGCGTCCGTCAGTTGATAGACTAAAATGTTAGTTGGGTGACAGAAAAAAGTATAATTACTTAAAAGGCAATTTAATATTAATATAAACCCGAGTTTATTATATAATAAACTCGGGTTTATATAATAATAAATGCTGAAGTATTATAGGATACAGAATTGTGTATTTTTTTGTGAAAAATAATGTTGCTTTTTTTAAAATTATTCAACATTAATTTGTAACTTTGCATTTTTGGCGTATCCCCATTATACTATAATGAGAAATAAGATAAATAAATTGAATGAAAGTAAGTGGCTGCCATTGTGTTCAGGCCTGCTTATTCTTCCCATGGTGGCGCAAGCCCAAATTGGCGACACCATAGTTTTAAATCGCACTATCGACGAGATTGTTGTTCAGACAGCCTACGGCTCGGCAAGAAAGTCTACACTTACCGGTGCCATTAGTCAAGTAGAGAGCAAGGACATTGCTAAACGTCCAGTATCAAACGTTACTTCAGCGTTGGAAGGAGTTGTTTCCGGCGTTCAAGTAAGCAGCACTTATGGTCAGCCGGGTGAAATACCTTTGGTGAACATTCGCGGCATAGGAACCGTGAATGGAACCATCGTACCATTATACGTGCTCGACGGAGTGCCTTTCTCGGGCAACATAACCGACCTTAATCCCAACGACATTGAGAGTATAACCGTGCTTAAAGACGCAGCGTCGTGTGCCCTTTATGGCAACCGTGCCTCCAACGGAGTTATACTTATCACCACAAAACATGGCAAGGGGGGGCGTGTGAGCGTGGATTTCAGTGCTAAGTTTGGCTCTTATTCTCAAGGTATGAAAGACTACAAGCGACTCGAAGTTCGACAGTTTATGAATGCCAGTTGGCTCGACTATCGCAACTCTCTCGCCACAGGCACCAATGCCATGACCATTGCCGACGCTTCAAAATACGCTTCGGAGAACATTATCGGCTCATACCTGAAACTTAATATCTTCAACAAGTCAGACAATCAGCTCTTCGACAACGACGGCTTGCTCGTTGGCGACGCTAATGTGCTGTCTGGTTATGCCGAAGACCTTGACTGGCTCGACCAGGCCACGCGCAACGGATTCCGTCAGGAATACAATGTCAGTGCAAGCCAAAGCTCTGAGCGCAGCGACGGCTATTACTCAGCAGCCTATCTCAAGGAGGAAGGCTACGTGAAGAATTCTGGATTCGAGCGTCTCAACGGACGTGCTGTGCAGAACTTCCGCCCTACCAACTGGCTTAAGACAGGCTTCACGGTTATGGGCTCTCACCAGAAGCAGAACGTCACATCAGGCAAGACTCAGAACGGTTACGGCAATGTGTTCTTCTACAGTCGCTATATGGCTCCTATATATCCCGTGCATCTTCATGCCACCGATGGAAGTTACTTGCTCGATGCTATGGGCAATCGTCAGTACGACACTGGCTTTGACGGCGACCGTGTTACGCGTGACCAATACGCCGGACGTCATCTTATTTGGGAGAATGAGCTTAACCGCAACTTTATCGACCGCGACGTAATGCGTGGCTCAGCTTATGCTACTGTTCGTTTCCTTGATGGTTTCTCGCTCACGGTGAATGCCGACGGAAGCATCAACGACCAGAAGAATACCGTTTACTATAACGCAAAGATTGGCGAGGGTTCAGGCTCAAATGGTATCATACAGCAAACAAACTACAAGTCGAAGACTTACACCTTGCAGGAGCAACTCGCGTGGAGCCACAGTTTTGGCGGCCACGACATCAATGTGCTCATAGGACATGAGAACTACGACTATTCATACGACTATCGATTGAACGAGAAGACCAACCAGACTTTTGAGGGCAACTTGTCATTGTCTAACTTCTCTACAACTGGCAGCATCACGGGCTACACGGTGAAATACCGTACCGAAAGCTACCTCGGACGTGTGCGCTACAACTATCTCGACCGCTATAATGTTGAGGCTTCGTATCGTCGCGACGGCACATCACGCTTCTCCAAGGACAGCCGATGGGGCAACTTTGGCAGCGTTGGAGCCAACTGGATTGTGTCGAAAGAGGCTTTCATGCAGAATGTAGACTGGGTGGACTTCCTTAAGCTTCGCGCCGACTACGGTCAGGTGGGTAATGACGCAGCGGCTGGCTACTATGCCTACATGTCGCTCTACAAGCTTTACGGCAGAGCCGATGAGCCGTCCTATTGGATAGGTCAGCTTGGCAACAACAACTTGAAGTGGGAGACAAGCCAATCATTTGGCGTGGCTGCTGAGGCTCGTATGTTCAACCGTTGGAACCTGAGTGTGGAATATTTCGACAAGCGCACTAAGGACCTTCTGTTCAATGTATACTTGCCCTTGTCGGCAGGAAGTACAAGCGGATTTTCACAGGGCAAGCCCATCGAGCCAAGCATACTCAATAATATAGGCACAATGTCCAACCGCGGCATCGAGATAAATACAGATGTGGATATATTCAAAAGCGGCGACTGGACTGTGAATTTCAGTGCCAACGCCACTTTCAGTAAGAACAAGGTGTTGAAACTGCCTGAACAGAACAAGGAAGGCATTTTGGTGCCTGCCACTCCAACAAGTCCGCTGCCCTACAAGATAGAGGAGGGACGCAGCATGTACAACTTCTACACCTACACCTTTGCAGGTGTCGACCAGCTCACAGGCAACTCGCTCTATAAGGCCAACCTCGACGACTACTACGTTAAGGGTGCCGACGGCAACATTGTAGCAGGCAATGCCGAGGGAGCCGACATGACAGCCATGGTGACAGAGATTGGTGGCAAATATTATGTCAACAACACTACCTATGCCATGAAGGAGTATCATGGCTCGGCCCTGCCTAAGGTGTATGGCAGTTTCAGTCCGACAGTCAGCTACAAGTCGCTCACAGTTTCGGCTCTGTTCACATTCTCGCTCGGCGGAAAAGTCTACGACAATGTCTACCGCACACTTATGTCCACTACAGGCACACCAACCAACCTGCACAAGGACATACTGAACTCATGGACTTCTGCTCCAGAGGGAATGACAGCGGAGTCGGCCGACCGACTCGACCCTAACGGCATACCGCAGATCAACAACAAGCTCTCGCAGTATAACAATGCGGAGTCGTCGCGCTGGCTTGTGAGTGCCAGCTATCTGGTGTTGAAGAATCTTTATGCCAGCTATTCATTGCCCACGGCATGGACACGCACCGTGGGATTGCAGAATGTGCGACTCAACCTCTCATGCGAGAATCTCTTCACCCTCACCAAGCGACAGGGAATGAATCCGCAGCAGAGTTTCTCGGGAGCACAGCTCAACTATCTCGTCACTCCGAGAATCGTCACTGTGGGTGTGGATGTAAAGTTCTAATGTGTGACACAACAATATAAAGAAATCAAAATGAAGAAATTAATATACAGTGTTGTTGCGCTTTGTCTTGGCGCATCGTTGGCATCATGCAGCAGCGATTATCTCGACCTCTATCCCGACAATTCAACAGGTCCTAACGTGATATTCGCAACCACAGAGAATGCACAGCTTGCTGTGAACGGCATGACGCGACTCATGAGCCAGCAATATCAGGGTTTCAACCAGTGGTTCAACGGTGAGGGCACCATAAAGACTCTTTATGGCAACTTCACCGGCAACGACTACCATCGCCTCTACAACAATTCGGGCATGGCTGCCATTGCCAATGGTTCCAACTCGCAGAACTCATCGTCGATCTACGACTATTATCCGTGGTTCTACTACTATCAGCTTATCAGCAACGCCAACTCTATTATAATGCACATTGATGAGGCGCAAGGCACAGAGCAGGACCGCGCTTTTGTCAAGGCTGAGGCTCTTACATTCCGTGCCTACAGCTATTCACAATTGCTGCAAATCTACGGCAAACGATGGATGGACAGCAACAATGGTGCTACGCGTGGCGTTGTGCTGCGTCTTGACGAGTCGAAAGGCAACATGCCTTTGTCTACTCTCGCCGACTGCTACACACAGATTTACAAGGATCTCGACGAGGCTGTGCGACTCTTTACCCTTTCTGGTAAGAAACGTCCTTCGGGCAATAATCATCTGCCCAATCTCAATGCGGCTTACGCTGTGTATGCTCGTGCCGCCATCAATCGCGAGGACTGGGCGACAGCAGCCAAATATGCAGCCTTGGCTCGCCAGGGCTATCCGCTCATGACCAATGATGAATATAAGGAAGGTTTCAACACTCCCAACAGCGAGTGGATATGGAGCGTTTACAGTTCTAAGCAGGAGAGTCTGTACTTCTATCAGTATTTCGCCTACGAAGGATCCAACTCAAGCTCGTCTACTTGGTCGAAACGTCCGGCTGCCATAAGCAAGGAACTCTACGACCGGATTCCGTCTACCGACCTTCGCCGCGACCTCTTTCTCGACCCCAAGACCGATGACTATAATGCTGCGTCGAGTGCTGCCGGTGCTGAGCTTACATCACGTGCCCGCAATGAATATGGCGACCGCCTATACGAGAAGTCGTCGATATTCGCCTTTATGCAGCTAAAGCAGATGACTAAGGTGCAGCCTGGAGTGGGCGAGATGAATCTTTTCCGCTCGGCTGAGATGTATTTGATTGAGGCTGAGGCTGATTGTCACTTGAACAAGGAGGCTGACGCACGCCGTTTGCTCATAGAACTTAACAATGCGTCAGGCAGAAATCCTGAATACACATGTGATAAGTCGGGCAGCGAACTGCTTGAGGAGGTGCGCCTTTACACCCGTATCGAACTATGGGGCGAGGGTCGCGACTGGTTCAACTATAAGCGTTGGGGACTGCCCATTGTGCGTCATTCTTCAGCTCAGGGAGGAAGTTTCCTTCAGGTGTTTGCCGGAACAATCGCTCCAGATGCCAACAATGGTTGGACATGGGTCGTGCCAAGCAAGGAAATAGACTATAATTCGGATGTTCTCGGAAACGAGAAATAAAAAGTAAAGGGAGTTAAGAAGTTAAGCCAATGTTTTTTCACTCATTTTAGTGTAAAAAGCCAATGGCTTAACTTCTTAACTCCCTTTTGTTTATTGACTTATGAACTTGCTAAAGTATTAAGTACAATACATAAAAATTAGTACTTAACATTCTCCACCGACACTTGTATACTCATGTTTTTATTGAAGTTATAGCGCAGAGTAGCTCCAATGCGGTCGCCCATGTTGGTCAAGTCGTAGGCAGAGTAGGCAGGCATACCGAAGAAGTTGCGGCTGAAACCGCCAAAGCCTCCCATGCCAGGTCCGTAGTATCCACCGTAATATCCGTCGTACATGCTGTAGCGCAGTCGGTTGCCAATGTTATTGGTTATGGATTTCTGTCCGTAAACGTAGGCTTCCCAATGCTCGTTGAATCGATAGCCAAGCACAGCAGTCAATCCTGCGTCGCGCCAGTTGTCGCCTGCATAGTTGATGTTGTTCATATATCCGCCCACGGCAACAGACAGTTTGTCGTTGATAGGCGTAGCATACATCATAGCTATATTCTGCTGAAAACCAGCTCCACTGCGTGCGCCTTTGCCAAACTGTGCGAACACAGAAGCTCCTATCTGCACGTTGAGTCCCTTGTGCAGTCCCCAGTCATACCATCCTCCGAAGTTCAGCGGATAGTGTCCAATAGTCTCTGGTTGCCCATACATATTCATCTTTGGCAAATGCAGAGAGTCTTGCATCTCCACATTCTCTTCCATCTCTTTCTTTTCAGCTTTAGCTTGCTCAGCGGCAGCTTCCTCGCGCCATTTGCGTGAGCGTCCGCCAAAACGTGTAGGCATTATGCGCTGAAGGGCAGACTCATCGAAGTGGGGTTCGCCCAAGCTCTTGCTGTTGTCGTCCTGTGCGGCAGCAGGTATGGCAAAAGCCATGAGTGCTATAAAAATCAGTTTCCTAATAATTGTCATAATATGCCTCCTTTTTAATTCTTTACTTTTTATTATGTTCCAAAGTTATATATTTCTTTCCTTGTATGCAAGAATTTTTTTTCTTTTATGTGTTGCTGCTGATTTGCAACAAAAATTTGCATTGTTGCGTGTGGATAGCTGTAGATTAATTGTAATAATGCCTAATTTAGGCTATGAATTATACAGGATAAAGAGCAGCTGTCCTAACTTTTCCAGTAACCTTTCTCGGAAATCTCTTGCAGATATAAAATAAAGTCGTAACTTTGTGGTAGCATTTTAATACAGACAGATGACTATGAAGTACTTAGACCCTAAGGCGGACCTAACGTTCAAGAAGATATTCGGCAATCATCCCCAAAGACTGATAAGCCTTCTGAACGCACTCCTGCCACTCAGCGAAGAAGAGCAGATACACGAAATCAAGTATCTGCCTACAGAACTTGTGCCACAGCTCGAAGGAGGCAAGAACACCATTGTGGATGTACTCTGCACAGATTCAAGAGGCAGGAAGTTCTGTGTGGAAATGCAGATGGAATGGTCGGACGCTTTCCAGCAGCGAGTACTGTTCAATGCATCCAAGCTATATGTGAGTCAGGCTAAAAAGGGAGGTAAATACAGTGAACTGCAACCTGTGTATTCCCTGAATCTTGTGAATGATATCTTCGAGCATGATACTCCCGATTTCATCCACAACTACCGCATCGTGCATGATAAGGACAGCAATAAGATAATTGAAGGCTTGCATTTCACCTTCATTGAGCTCCCTAAGTTCACTCCTCATTCCATTGCCGACAAGCGTATGATGGTCTTGTGGCTCCGTTTCCTCACGGAAATCAATTCCAATACGAAGGAGATTCCTGCCGACCTGCTTAATGATCCGGAGATAGGAAAAGCCGTAGAGGAGCTGGAGATATCCGGCTTTACTGATGCCGAACTCCGTGCCTACGACAAATTCTGGGATTCGGTAAGTGTTGAAAGAACCCTTCTGGATGACAGATACCAGAAAGGTAAGGAAGAAGGAATTACTGAAGGCATGGAAATGGGCATAAAGCAAGGTATGGAAAAAGGTAAGGCTGAAGGCAAACATGAGGCCAACACAGAAACAGCACAACGTTTGCTGGCAATGGGACTCTCTGCCGAACAGGTTGCCAATGCTACCCAGCTACCTTTGGAAATCATTAAGAATCTGAGCAATTCATAAAAAATATAATAACGAGTCCACTTTAAAAAGTGGTTTCGTTTAAAAGTTTAACATTCATTCGTTCTTTGACTTTTTGTAGTCTGGAGATTTTTTTCGTAATTTTGAAGTCGCAAACAACAATATAAGAATATGTTCAAAAAGAGTCCAAAGACAAAACAATTCAACTTGTTCAGTTCTCCTTCAGGACTGATTCGCTTGGTACTCTCGTATGACCTCGAAATGGGTCTCCAGATGGCAACAAAATGGTTCAAAGACCGAATCGCCCCTCTTTGGGGCTATATTTAGGCAATAAGAGGCATTTTGACGTTGTATAAACTGGTCGTTCGCCAACTTGTCGCCAAAGTTAGTTAACGCCAAGGATTGCGTAAAAACTTTCCAAGGCATATGTTTAATTTAAAGTTAATCCACTTTTTAAAGTGGAGTCAATTATGAAAAAGGTTCTAGCAATAATTAGTCTCTTGTTTCTTGTTTTGAATGGTAATGCTCAAGAATCATTAGATA